>NZ_JBGGWB010000012.1 GCF_041321155.1 Sphingomonas sp. IW22
CTCTCCGTCGAACTCAAGACTACACAAAACCGCTACAATCCGGCATATCCGGCACTCAACGAGCGCACGCTATTACCAAATCGACGAGATCGGAGATCGGCATCCCACCCTCTCCGCCATTTCCCGTTCGCCGGCGAGCTTATCTACCGGAAATTGCCTCGATCCCAGCCGTATAGCGCGCACATCGTTACCTGCTGCTTTCCCGGCTTGATCACAGCTTCCCTGCCGTGCTGAACGCTGGGGGGGGGTGATCGCGTCGCCCGAGATATGTTCCGCCTGTCGTCGGCCATTCGCGCGCGCTTCACTCAGTTGGCGGTCTTGCTTCGTCATTCCTTGGAAATGGTCCGACTGAACGTCAGCATGGCCCACCGTTGCCATTGGATCGAACGACGGGACGACGGCCGGTGCCGACTTTCGGCAGACGAACTGCCGCTTCCAAACCTTCAAAGCCCCAATTGCGCGCGATCAACGGTGGCGGCTACAAGTTCGGCGCGAGCGGCCGATCGGCGATACTCGGCGTCCAGCTGGCGCAGGCGCGCATCGGCGGCGCTCTCTTCGCGCAGGTTGACGACGATGAAGTCGCTGGCGCCGAGCTGGAAGCGGCGTCGCTCGGCCTCAGCCATTCGGTTCGCAAGCGCGGTCTCGTCGGCGGCAAGGGCGAGCAGACGGTCGGCGGTGGTCGCCTGGATGGCGAGGCCGTTCACCTCAACGAGAATCTGGTCCTCAATCAGCTTGCGGCGCAACCGCAGGCCATCGGCCTCTGCCGCGGCCTCAGCAATCTTACCGCGCGCGGCCCGCCGTTCGAGCGGGAGCGAAAATCGCAAGCCAACGATCCCCTCGGCGGGCGTGCGCGATGCCCCGCCCAAGCCCACCGGCCCCACATCCTTGGCAGCCTCGGCGCGGATGTCTAGGCGCGGGCGCAAGTCGTTCTCGGCCAGCAGGCGCTTCACCTCGACCTGGTCGAGGCGGACGAGGATCGCTTCAAGGTCGGGCCGCTCGATCCGCTGGGCGAGGTCGGGGCCAAGCGCGGGAAGGCGCAACTCGGGGAAGCGATCGGGCAAGCGAGCTGCGGCAGGGACAATGGGCTCACCGGTTTCGCCGCGGAGATAGAAGGACAGCGCGTTGGCGGCGGTCGCGAGTTCCTGTTCGGCGCGCACCAGGAGAGTCTCACGCCGCACAATGTTCTGGCGGTTTTCGGTCCCCAGGATCTGCGGCCGCGCGCCCAGGACGATCTGACGCTCAATCGACGCCTGACGCTCGGTAGCAAGAGCCAACAGGTCACGATAGACACGCACACGCATCCCTGCGGCGACCCATGCCTGATAGGCGTCAATCGCCCGCCGCTGTACCCCGATCGCCACCATTTCGCGATCGAGGCGGGCCAGCGAAATGTCACCGCCAGCCAGCCCCAGCCGCCCGCGCCGCTCGTCGATCAGCCGGTCACGCATGAGGGAAAAAACCGCCCCGACCTTCACTTCGCCCAGCCGGTTGGTAAACGCCTTGTCCTCATAGATCGGAAAGTCGCCGCGTGAGAGGCGATATCCGCCGTAGAGGTAGCCGCCATTGTTCGCGAGCGGGCGTGTCGCACGCCCCTCGATCACGGTGCCGTCATAATAGCCCAGCAGCCGCGACTGAGCCTCGCCTTCAAAAAGAAGGTCGAACGCGCCCTCTGCCGACAGCCGGCGGCCATCGGCCTGCCGCTCACGCGTGATCGCCTCCAGGATCGCGGGGGCATGGGTAGCGGAAGAGCGCAGCACCTCGTCCAGCATCAGCGGCTGCGCGGCCGCGGGTGTGACGGAAAACAGAGCGGCGAAGATCGCCAGCACGCGGATCATTTCTTTACCTTTGCCACGGGTTCAGGCGTTGCGCCCTTTCCTTCGTCGGCGGGGCGGCGGAACTCGAGCGGGAAGTCGTTGAGCTGGCGCCAGAGTTCGTAGCCGACGCTGACCGTTTCCATCTGAATCCACCCGCGCACCTTGGCGCCAAGGCGGACATAATCGGCGCTCGGCCAGCCGGGCTTGCCGGGCATCGGTTCGACCAGGACGCGGAACAGGCCCGTTGCCTGAGCCGAAGGGTCAATGGAGCGGACGCGCCCATCGAACATCCCTTGCGCGATCGAGGGCCAGCCGCTGAACTGAACCGCTGGCCACCCTTCAAAGGCGAGGCGGACGGGACGGCCGGGGCGGATCACAGCGATGTCGCGGCCGTCGACCATCAGCTCGACAACGCGGACCGGCGCTTCGGGCGCGAGTGTCGCCAGTCGATCGCCCGCCGCGACCAGCGTCGCACCGGCGCCGGCGTTGATCGACTGGATGCGCCCGTCGCGGGGTGCGCGCACGGTCTGCGCCGACTGGCGATTGAGCGTTACGTCGACGCGGCTCAGCTTCGCGCGCGCCTCGGCCAGCTTGGCGCGGTGGTCGGCGACCTTGATCTGCGACGCTTCGTAATCGCGGCGCGCCGCAAGCCCCTCGGCAAGCAACTGGCCCGATCGACCGACGTCGATCTGCGCCACCGCCATCGCTTGCTGGGCGGCGGCGATCTCGGCCAGCACCTGCGCACGCTCGGCGGCAAGCCGGGCGAGGAGATTGGGGTCGTTGTCGACGATCCGCGCGATCGGCTCACCCCGGCGCACCCGGTCGCCGTCGCGGACATACCAGCGCTCGACCCGGCCGGGAACGAGGGCGGTTACGTCCTGTACCCGATCCTCAGGGTCAAGCGCGGCAACCTGTCCTGCACCGGCAGAGGTCTGGACCCACGGCACGAAGACCAGGATCGCCGCGACCACCGCGATGCCGACCGCGATCAGCCAGCCAACGACGCGCGTCACCCCTGGCGGACGGATGCCGGCCAGCGTCGGGAAATGGATCATGTGTTCAGGCTGGAAGGACATCGCTGCCTCCTTCGCTGGCAAGGGCGATTAGCTCCGCCTCGGTTCCGCAGCGGCGCTGTTCGTGCGCGCCCAGCCAGAGCGCGCCGTCGCGGGCCATCCCCTGTGGCCGGCGGGTGAACTGGAGTACCGTCGTAGCTCCGCGCAGGCGGGCGAGCACGGCGTCGAGCCGTGCTGACGGCAACAGGTCGTAGAGCGGCGACAGGACAAGCAGCTTGGGCCGGGCGAGCAGCGCGGCGGCAAGCTTGAGCGCCATCAGTTCGCCTACCGACAAAGGCCAGCCCGAGGTGGAGACGATCGTGTCCAATCCGTCAGCCAGGCTGCCCAGCCGCTCGGCGAGGCCGACCGTCTCCAGCGCCTCCACCATCCGGGCGGCATCGCCAGAGGCTGCCAGCGTCAGATAGTCGCGGATCGACATCTCGACGAAGCTCGGTCGATCGAGCACCATCACCTCGGCACGCAGGCGATAGGTGTCGAAGCCGCCGATATCGCGTCCGCCCACGATGACCAGCCCGCGTGTGGGGGTGTGGTGCCGCTTGAGGAGCATCGCCAGCTCCCGCTCAACGCCGGGGGCGGCGACGACGGCCAGCTGTTCGCCTGATCCTACCTCGAAATCGAAGCGGTGTCCGTTATGCTCGACCCGGGACAGGCGGATCGCGCCATCGGCGGGACCTTCACCCATCGCCTTGCCCGCTTCCTGCGGCACGTCCCAGAACAGTGACAACTCCTCAAGGCCGGCGGCCAGATCGTATAGCGCCTCCAGATACGGCCCGAATTGCGCGATGCCGTAGAAGACGCCCGACAGGATCAGCTCGGCGGCGACCAACTGGCCGATCGAGAGCTGCCCCTGAATAATCAGCCAACCGCCCAGCGCCAGCAGCGCGGCACTAGCGACGGCGTACACGAACAACAGCGCCAGTGTCTGGGCGAAGGTATAGCGGAAGTGGCGGCGATGCGCCGCGACATAGCCGGCGGTCACCGCTTCCGACCGGTCCATAGCAAAGTCCAGGTGGCGGCCGGACTTGTAGAAGCCGTTCGAGCCCCCGACACTTTCCAGCCAGTGCGCGGCGGCGTGCTTGGCGTGGCTTTTTGCAACAGCGCTGCGGATCGCGCCCGATGCCCAAAGCTGCCATATCAGGAACAGCGCCAACGCCAGCACGACGTTGAAGGCGAGGAAAAAGGGGTGGTAGAAACTCGTGACGACGAGGCCGACCGCACCCTGAAGGACAATGGTGAAGCCGCCGATCAGCAAGCTGGGCAGCGCCTTCTGCACGGTCATCAGGTCGAAATAGCGGTTGAACAAGTCGCCGCGCCGCGTATCGGCAAAAAATGGGTTCTGTGCGTGGACGGCGCGGATCGTGATTTCTGCGACGATGCGCGCAAACAGCCGTCGTTCGAACTGCGCCAGCAGGTGGACGCGGAACGCGGCCAGCACGCCGGCCATCAGCAGCAGTAGGAACAGCAGCCCCGCCAGCGTGAACAAGGGCGCCGGTAACGCGGTGTTGGCGACCGAGTTGATGAGCAGCTGCACCGAGATCGGCGTCGCCAGTGACAGCAGCGAAATAGCGATGCCGTACACCACCGCCAGCCGCACGAACGCAGCATCGGGTGCCAGCACCAGCGCGATCCATCCTGCAAAGGCCCGTATGCCCGGGCGCTTGTCCGCCATTGCCTGTCCTCCCTGATAGACGGGCTATCTGAGCGACGTAGATTATTGGAGCAACCGAGCGCGGGCTATATGTCCTATAGGGTTATCCTATTGCGCAACATCCCGAAGCAATTGAGCAATGGTCAGAAATGCTGGCGCCCGTCCGGTGCCGGCGCGCCAGGCCAGACCGATCTCGCGATACTGCCGCCCGCCTGCGAACGGGCGAACGATCACCTCGTCGCCGCCACGTATTTCCTGCCGGACGTACAGGCGGGGTAGAAGGGCGAGGCCCATACCCATGCCCGCCATCTGGCGGATCGCGTCGAGGCTGGTGCCCTCATAGTCACGCAGCACATGCGCGCCGGCCGCCTCCGCCAGGGCCGCGACCTGCTCGCTCATCCGGTATTGCGGCTGGAGCGTCAGCAGCCCCCGCCCCTCCAGGTCGGCAACAGCTATTGCCTCCCGCTTTTTTAACGGATCGTCGGCTGCCATGCCAAGGAACAGCGGCTCGCGGAACAGCCGCTCCACATGCAGGCTGCGGTCGTCGATCGGAAGCTGGACGAGAATGACGTCGTGGCTGCCGTCGGCGAGCAGCTCGACCAGCATGTTGGGCAAGCCTTCGCGCACATGGACGCGAAGGTCGGGGCTGGTCGCGTGCAGCCGCGCGACGAGCTGGGGCAGGATATATGGCCCCAGTGTCGGCGAGACACCCAGGCGGATCGTGCCCGACAGCGCATCGCTACGCCGTTCGGCCAGCGCCTCGAACGCGGCGACCTCCGCCAGCACGCGACGCGCGCTCGCCACCGCCTCGCGTCCCAGCGGGGTCAGGATCGCCTTGCTGGCGCCGCGCTCTACCACCCGGCCGCCCAGCATCGCCTCCACCAGCTGGATCTGCTGCGAAAAGCTGGGCTGCGATACGCCGACTGACGCGGCGCCGCGCGTGAAGCTGGCGTGATCGCCCAGCGCGATCAGGTAACGGAGTTGGCGCAGGGTCGGGTACATGGACAAGGGCTTCGTTTCTAAACTTCGAAGCGTGCGACGTCGACTATTACTCGAGTGGTACAGATCCTCGATCAGCTTGCATCGCGCGCGCCAATTCAGCGAGCGACAGCCGCCGCGCCGAAGCTGTGAAAAAGCGGCGGCATGTGCTGAAACCGCCGCATCGTCGGCGCGGAATCGCAACCCTCAGGTCCGTTTCTTTCGCTAAACAAGGTTGCACGCCGTCTTCAGCGACGAGCGTCCTGAAGCAGAACATCCTCGACCCGCGTCCATCGCATTCCGGGGTAACGATCGTTGTCGAACGGCGCGTCGAGCATACCCTCCCCCGCAAACAGGTTGCGCATATATTGCATGCCCTGCCACGCGGGATAGATCTCGCCCGCCTTGCCCGGCGCGACGCGCTTGGCGACGGCGATCACCAAGCCCAGCGACCCGACGGTGCCCGCAGGCATCACGCGATAGCGACGGCCGTGCACCTTGCTGACGATCTCAGCCAGATCACGCGCGCTCACCCGACCGCCGCAAATGTTCAGCGCCCGGGGGCTGGTGTCATCCATGGCGGCGCGTGCAGTGAACGCGGCGGTGTCGGCAATCGTGGTGAAATCCATCGGCTGGTCCGCGCTGCCCCAGTAAAGCACACGCCGGATCGGGTGCTGGACGATTGGCATCGTGCCCGTGAGCATGTCCATGAACGCGCCGTTGAAGACGGAGGTAAGGCGAATATCCGCCTGTTCGGCCCGCGCCTGAAATCGTTTTCGCAGATCGAGATTGCGATTGGTGCCCGGCGGCAGCTTGCGAAAGTCGATCGCGAAGTCCGATGGAATGAAGCGGGGCACGCCTGCGCGGACTGCCGCGTCGAGCAACCGCCCCTGTGCGCCAATCACTACGGGTTCCAGCCCGCTGAGCGCCGAGATGACGCATGTCGCACCGGCGACTGCTCCGGTCAGCGACCTTTCGTCATCAAAGTCCACGATGCGGACATCAGCTCTGCTCGCGGCCAGTTCCTCTGCGGATGCACCACCCCGAGCCAGTGCCACCACCGGCGCGTTCAGTCGCACCAGTTCCTGCACGATGCGACCGCCCAGGTCCCCGGTTGCTCCCGCCACGACAATCATAACGCCCTCCGCTGCACACCAAAGATGATCGCTCAGGCTGATCGCAGGTTCCCAAACGAAGCCCAACCTACCCAAAGGCAGGTGTCAGGGCACCTTCCGACCAAAAGCCCGATCAGGTGCCGATACTCAGCCTCCGGAACGCCATAGCTATCGCCAGCCAATTCCCTGAGCATCTCTCGGTCACGAACGATGACGCGGCCACGCTTCGACCAGATCATCCCCGCGCCCTCCAGAATGTGCAGCGTAACCGTCACGCCGCTGCGATCGGCGGAAATCATCTTCCCCAAAAACTCGTGGGTCAGCGCAATTTCGTCGCCGTCGACGCGGTCGTGGCACATCAGCAACCAGCGGGCGAGCCGGGCCTCCACGCGTTGGCTGGCGTTGGTCGCGGTACTTTGAGCGGATTGGACGAGGACCGTTTGAACATAACGCAGCAGCATCATGCGCAGGCTTTCGCTCTGTCGAACGGCGTCAAGATAGGCGGCGGAATCGATCGTCAGCGCAGTTGTGCCATCGACCTGCATGAAGGTTTCGTGCGGAGAGCGGTCGGCACCAAGCAGCAGACAGGTAGCCGAGACACCCTCGCGCCCGAAAACACCGGCCTCTGTTCGCCGGCCGTGCGCCGTAACCGATACGATTGAGGCCACCCCGTCTTCCAGGAAATAGACTGTTTCAATCGGAATATTTGGGGTGACGAGCACTTGGTTGCGCGCAATCGGCACGCGCCGCAGATGCGGCATCATCAGCGCCAAATCGTCAGGGGAAAGTGCTGCGAGCAGGGTGTTGGACGTGCGGAAGCGATCTGGCTGCGACATGATCGCCCTCACCTCTAGGGCGAAGGCGCAAGCGTCTCCGGCCGTTCATGCCCCGGAACCGTGCGAACGATGACAGGGACATACCGACCGATCCGGCCCGCGAAGGCTTTGTTGTCCATCCAACATTTCTCGACCGAATTGCGGCCTGATCGCTCAGCTTGGCCGGTCACATTTCAAACCGCGATCTTGCCGTCGCCTGACCAAATGGCCCGATAAGGCGGCGATATTCGGCCTCGGGCACGCCATAGCCGTCGCCGGCCAACTCCTCGAGCAAGCATCGATTCCGAATGAGTACCCGACCGCGCGTCGCACGGATCATGCCCGCACCCTCCAGGATATGCAGCGTGACGGTAACCCCGCTGCGGTCGGCGCAGATCATCATTCCCATGAACTCATGCGTCAGCGCGATCTCGTCACCATCCACGCGATCGTGGCACATCAGCAGCCATCGTGCGAGACGGGCCTCGATGCGATGGTGGGCATTTGTGGCAGTGCTCTGGGCAGCTTGCACAAGCACCGTCTGGACGTAGCGCAGCAGCACCATGTGCAACGTCTCGCTTTGCCGCAGGGCGGCTAGATAAGGCTCCGCATCGATCCGTAGGGCGGTTGCACCATCGACCTGGACAAATGTTTCGTGCGGCGACCGGTCGGCGGCAAGCAGCAGGCATGTGGCGGACACGCCCTCTAGCCCGAAGATACCGGTTTCTGAGCGCCCGCTTTGGGCCACCACCGACGTGATCGAACACACACCGCCTTCGGGAAAATAGACATGCTCGATGGGCGCGTGCGGCTTCACCAGCACCTGTCTTCGCGAAAGGTCGACGCGTGCAAGGTGCGGCGCCAGCAATGCGCGGTCGACGTCCGACAGGGCGCGAAGCAGGATGTTGGAAGTACTGAGCTGATCAGACTGCGACATGGGCTGCCCATGGTTTTGGGCGAAAGTTCAAACCACCTTACAGCCGCTCACGCCCTGGTCATCAGCGAACGGTCGCCATGATATAGGAATCTATTTCGAAGATATTACCCCCTGCCCGTTCCAGCACCGGCCGTATTGGATCCATGCTAAAGAAGGACAATAAGGAAGATTATGCAGTTACTCATCGGGCGCTCTTCCACAAACAACACGGCGATGTGGCAATTGTTGTCAAAACAACATTGCCTCGCAGACGGGCGAATTTTCGATATGTAGAAGACATGAACGCATCGAATGAGCGATATATGTACGAGACAGATCAGCAGTTTTATCGGCGCCGTGCGGAAATGGAGCTTGAGCTCGCTCAGAAAGCGCGTCTGCCCGAGGTCGTCTCTGCACATTACCGTTTGGCCGAAGCCTATCTCGCCAGGTTGCAGCAAATTGGGGAGATCGCCCCCTCCGGCGAACCAGGCGCTTTGCATATGAAAGCGCCGTCGAGGAATATATGACAATCAGCAGCTTTTCCACGTTCGCCCGGCCCCGTCGGTCAGGGCAAACCGACGACCTGCTGCTGCGTGAGACGAAACATCGGTGCAGCGACGACCTTCAGCTCGTCGTCAGCTTGCTTGCGCTTCAAAGCCGGCGCGCCGAGAACCCGGAAGTGCGCAAGGCGCTTGCCGATGTAATGGAGCGTGTGTCGATCCTGGCGCACGCGCGAAGCACCATGCATCACGATCGCCCCCCGACCCTTGAGGCAGCGTTGCAGCGCGCATGCGATGCCCTACGCGCGCAGGCGGAGCCGCGCGGAATTCTGATCACGCTGCAAACCACGGACGGGCCGTTCGCACTCTCCGATACCCAGATCGTCACCCTCGCGTTGGTCGTGAACGAGCTTGCGACCAACGCGATCAAGCATGCTTTTGCAGAGGACACGCCCGGGCAAATTTCCGTGTCGATCAGCAGACGGAATGGGTGCGACGCCATTGTTAGCGTCGACGACGATGGCCTGCCGTTTCCCGATGCGAGCAACGGCGGCCTTGGTCTTGGGCTCGCGACCCGTTTGATGGCGTCGATCGGGGGATTGTTCATCCGGCCAGCGCCGGGGTCGAAAATGTTCGAGCTGAGAGTTGCGGCGACCTGATCGGCGGTGCCCGCCGAGCGAGTTCGAATAGCCCCCCGCTCCGCCAGCCTTTAGTTGTCGAAGAGCGCGCCGGTTACCCGGATGACCGCAGCGCCGATTCCGCCCAACGCGAAATCGGGACGAAAGGCTGAGCGGCCACCATCCAGTGTCATCGACATCCGCGCCCGCATCGGGGCACCGGGCTCGCGCGGGCGGTTGTCCGGCGGCGATGCGCAAAGGTCGCTCGCGGCGCGGTCACCGGGCATCAGTTCCGGCTCAACCGATTCTGGGGTGATTCGAAAAACAGGTAGCAGCCTGATGTCGGGATTGGTCAGCCGAAATCCGGCAATCGTCGCGGCAAGCGGCTTGTTTGCCCTCGGTGCGGGCCCGCGCTCCTCCGCCTGCGCAGAGCATGCGCAGAAAATCATGCAAAGGCCGGTCGATAAGCGAACCAACAAGGGAGACCCCCATCGCACTGCCGATTGGACAATGTGGCAGGATCATGGCCGATAAAGGGCGATGGCGCCAGTGCCGATTTCGACCCCGCTCGCTGGTCTGGCAGGCAACAAAAAAGGGCCGTGGCGACGCCACGGCCCTTTTCCATACAAGAGGTCGCCCGAACGGGCGCCCGCTTAATTCTTGCGAAGCGACAGACCGCCGCCGAAACGCTTGTTGAAGCGCGCGACCTGGCCGCCCGCGTCAACCAGGCGGGCATTGCCGCCGGTCCAGGCGGGGTGCGCCAGCGGGTCGATGTCGAGCTGCATCGTGTCGCCTTCCTTGCCCCAGGTGGAGCGAGTTTCAAACACGGTGCCGTCGGTCATCTGCACCTTGATCATGTGATAGTCGGGGTGGCCGGTCTTCTTCACGTCAAATCTCCGAGAAAAGCCACTGGTTTCCGACCAGCGGCGAAGGGCGCGCGCATATCAGCAGCGAACGCTTCGTGCAATGCCCGCCCCTTCTCGACACAAGCAGCGATCAGCCGTTGCTGGGTGGGTCAGCGATCATTGCGGTGAAATTGGCGGTCGCTGCCACCTGCTCGCCCAGCAAAGCCCGACCGGCGAACTTGCACACGCTCGACCGCTTCTGGACGAACTCGACCTCCAACGTCAGCAGCACGCCGGGTTCGACAGGCTTGCGGAACTTGGCCTCCTCGATCGCCATGAAATAGACCAGCTTGCCCGAGCCCGCGAGCCCCAGGCTTTCCACCGCGAGCACCCCCGCAGCCTGAGCCAGAGCCTCGACGATCAGCACGCCGGGCATGATCGGACGGCCGGGGAAGTGACCCTGGAAGAAACCTTCGTTGATGGTCACCGCCTTGACCGCCCGAATCGAGCGGTCGGGCACGATCTCCTCGACCCGGTCGACCAGCAGCATCGGGTAACGGTGCGGCAACGCCGCCATCACCCGCTGGACATCCAGCGGGCCGATGACGGTCGCGGCCGTGACTTCCCCGTCGCTCACCGGCCCGGCGCGGCCTGTGCCGGAGCAGCCGGAGCGCCAGCCTGCTGCTGACCGCCGGGCTGCCAGTTGGCTGGCGGCGTGATGCTGACGTTGGGAACCAGACGGTTCAGCTCGGTCGTGACATCTGCGGTGATATCGGTCGACGGTTGGGCCTGCACTGCCGCTTCAGGGCGAAGAAGCAGCGTAACCTGCTTGCGCGTCATGGCAGCATTAACCGCCGCCTGAAGCTGCGCGCCGATCTGTTCCGCGGCATAGGCACGGGCGCGCTGCGCCGGCTGGGTCATGCGCTGGATTTCGGCGTTCGCGGCCTGCTCCTTCTGCTGGATGGCCGTCGCCTGGGTCCGCAACGCGGCCTCATTAGCGTTCGGCGCAGAACGTGCCTTGTTGAACGCTTCGACCAGCGGACGCAGTTCGGTCTGCACGGCGTTCTGACGGGCCTGTGCCTGGTCGATCTGCGCCTTGTAGGTCGTCTGGATCTGCGACACCGCAGTCTTCCATGCGTTGCTCTGCAGCACTGCGTTTTCAGGATCGGCGACGGCGATACCGTTCACCTGAGCGACGGCCGGCGTGGCAAGCGCGATCGGCGCAAGCGCGGCTGCGATAAGGAACTTGGTCATCAGAAAGCGGCTCCAACATTGAAGGTGAGAAGCTTCGGATCATCGCCGTCGACCGACACGATGTCCTTGGCAAGGTCGATCCGCAGCGGACCGAAGGGCGAATTCCAGTTCACGCCGACGCCGACGGTGATACGCGGCTTGGGCGTGTCGCCAACGAATTGCTCGAGGAACGGCGAGATGGTCTGGCTGGCGGCAGCGTTCGGGTCGTTGCCCGCGCAACTGCCACCATATGTTTCCGCATAGCCGACCGAACAAGTCGTCAGACGCGTACTGGCGAAGCCATTCGAGTCGGTAAAGCTGTTGATATACAGCTGTTGGCCGGCGTCCGTCGTGATTGGCCGAACCAGCTCGAGCAGGCGGGGCGAACCGTCCACGTTGAACACCGGGTTGCCACTGGCGTCGGTCGCCTGCGTGAACGTCGCGGTGGGGAGCGGGCGCTTGATGTTGAAGAGTGAACCCGCCTGAACGTAGACGGACGGACGAAGACCGAGTTCCTGAGCGCCCGACCCCAGCGGAATTTCGAGCTCGGCGCGGCCAAGATAGTAAGCGCGACCACCCAGAGGGTCATCGACGATCTGCTGGCGGTCGGTGACGAGCACCGTATTTCCATCAGCATCGGTCGTGAACGGCGTACGCAGCACGCGCGGACCGACACCGCGAATATCAAAACCGCGGAACTGCGGTTCGCCAAGGTAGAACCGATCGACGATCCGTACTGCGTCGATCCCGACGCCGCGGCTCTCTTCGAGCGAATGGATGTAGCCGCCCTGCGCATTCACCGAGAAGATGAAGCCGCCACCCAGGCCCCAGAATTTGCTGTATTCGCCGCGCCCACGGACATAGCGAACGTCGCCACCAAGACCCGCAAAATCCACGCCCGCCACCAGTCGGCTACCGCGAGTCGGACGCAGGCGACTGTTCAAGCTGTCATAAACCAGGCTCAAGCCGACAAGCGACGTCATGCGATTGCCGATCTGTTCGCAAAGATAGCGCCCAGCACGCAGCGGGTCGCATGAACCGGCTGTGAAATAGGTTTCCTCATCCAACGAAACATCGTCCTGCGACAGCTGATAGCGCGCCGAAAGCGACCAATATTCCGTCATCGGGATGCCGGCAACGATCTGAAAACCAGTCGATGTCTGCGAGAAGGTCGTGTTGCGATCGTTACCGATGAAATTGAAC
The DNA here is from genome assembly GCF_041321155.1 of Sphingomonas sp. IW22. Classification (GTDB taxonomy): domain Bacteria; phylum Pseudomonadota; class Alphaproteobacteria; order Sphingomonadales; family Sphingomonadaceae; genus Sphingomonas. Next base: position 12,758 of record NZ_JBGGWB010000012.1, read on the forward strand.
GCGTTGAAGTCGCGGCGGAAGATCGTGCCACCGAGCGCGATGTTCTTGTCGAACAAATACGGCTCCGTGAAGCCCAGCTCGACCGACTTCGAATAGCTCGAATAATTCGCCTGCAAACGCAGATCCTGCCCCTTGCCCCGGAAATTGCGCTGCCGGATCGAGCCTTGGAGGATGAACCGCTCGAGGCTGGAGAAGCCCGCCGACAGTGTCAGTTCGCCGGTCGAGCGTTCTTCGACATTGGCGTTCAGCATGACGCGATCGGGCGACGACCCTTCCTTCTCCTCAATCTCGAACTTGTCCTGGAAGAAACCGAGTGAGTTCACGCGGTCCTGAGAACGCTTTCGCAGGAAGCTGTTATAGGCATCACCTTCCGCCAATCGCATTTCGCGACGGATCACTTCGTCCTGGGTCTGGGTATTACCCGTAATCTCGATGCGGTCGACATAGGTGCGCGCAGCTTCCGCGATGTTGAACGTCAACCCCATCGTCAGGTTTTCGGTGTCCCGCTGATATTCGGGACGCACATCGGCAAATGCATAGCCGAACAGGCCAGCAGTCTCAGTCAGCGATGTGACCGAATCTTCGACCAGCTTCGCGTTAAACCAGTCGCCCTGCTTGATCGGCAGGCCCGCAGCCAGCTTAGTGTTGTCGAAATCGCGAATGCCGCTGTCGACTGCAACTTCACCGAACTTATAACGCGGCCCTTCTTCGACCACGTAAGTGATGATGAAGTCTTCCTTGTCAGGTGTTAATTCAGCGACGGCAGAGATCACGCGGAAATCTGCATAACCCTCGGTCAGATAGAACTGGCGGAGCTTTTGCTGGTCATAGGCCAGACGGTCCTGGTCGTAGCTGGTGTTGGAGCTGAAGAAGCGGAAGAACCGCGACTGCTTCGTCGCCATCTGCTTGCGCAGATCGTCATCGTCGAACTGCTCGTTACCGATGATATTGATCTGGCGGACCTTCGACTTCGGCCCTTCCGTAATCTCGAAGACCACGTCCACGCGGTTCTGCTCAAGATTGACCTGCTTCGGCTCTACCACGGCGGCAAAGCGGCCCTGACGGCGGTACAGTTCGACGATGCGGGCGACGTCGGCACGGACAGCAGTGCGGGTAAAGATCTGCCGCGGCTTAAGCTTGATCTCAGGCAGGATCTTGTCGTTCTTGAGGCGGCGATTCCCTTCCAGAACGATACGATTGATGATCGGATTTTCGCGCACCCGGACGATCAGGTCGCCCGCTTCCACACCCTCGATCTGGACATCCGCAAGCAAGTCCGACGCCAGCAGGTCCTTGATCGCCAAGTCGACGGTTTCGTTGGTGTACGGTTCGCCGACGCGCAGCTTGGTATAGCTCAATACCGTATCGGGTTCGATGCGCTGGTTCCCCACGACGCGCAGCGACTTGATCGTGCGGGCGGGTGCCGCCTGAACCGTCGGGGTTGGCGCGACATCGGGCAATCCCGGCTGCTGCGCGACTTGCGCCTGCGCCATGCCCGCCAGCATCGTGCCGGCAAGCAGCACCGCGCCCCGCGCACCCATCTTGCTCGCCTTGATCGCCGTCACCGTCGTTCTCACCTTGAAAATGTCCCGAAGAGAAAGTCCTGCATGCGGGCGACATGCCCCTGCACGATGCGCGTCAGCCGATCAACCCGGCCAGGCTGCGCCACAGACCAAATGCGCCCAGATCATTGATTGTCACGAGGAGCATCAGCGCCAGCAGCGCCGCCAGCCCGCCGCGAAATGCCCATTCGAGCACCTTGGGATCGACGGGGCGCCGCCGAACTGCCTCAATCGCATAAAAGAGCAGGTGTCCGCCATCCAGCATTGGAACTGGCAACAGGTTGATGAACCCCAAGTTAATCGACACCAGCGCGATCAGACCGATAAACTCGGCGAGGCCCAAGCTAAGTTGCTGTCCGGACACTTGGGCGATGCGAAGCGGCCCGCCCAATTCCTCCATCGAGCGACGGCCGGTCACGATCTGGCCGATGGTGTCGACCATCATGCCCACGATCTCACCCGTGCGTTCGATCCCCACCAGGGGCGCTTCGACCAGTGATACCGGCTCACGCACAGGCGCCGTGGGTCCGATGCCAACCCGGCCGATGCGATATTCGTTTCCGAACCGGTCGCGCTCTCGCAGCTCTCCAATCGTTGCGGTCAGCGCCTGGCGAGCACCGCCGCGCTGGACCACGATCGTGATCGCTTCACCGGGACGCAGGCGCGCAAAATTAGCAATGTCGTCAAAGGTCGCGATGTCGCGCCCGCCCAGCGACACAATGCGGTCGCCAACTGCCAGTCCGGCCTGCTCCGCTGCGCTGCCGGGCTGGATGATGCCGATAACGGGCGGCGTGCGGCTGACGCCATAGGCATAGGCGAAACCCGCCAGGATAAGGATCGCCAGCGCGAAATTGATTGCCGGACCTGCGGCGACGATGATAGCGCGCTGCCACAGCGGCTTGGCCTGAAATGTCTGCTGCCGCTCCGCCGCCGGCAATGCCAGCCATTCGGTGCTTGGCTGGCTGGCAGGACTCATATCCCCGGCAAAGCGGACATAGCCGCCCAACGGCAGCCACCCGAACTTCCACCGCGTGCCGCGCCGATCGGTAAACCCGGCGATCTCTCGCCCAAAGCCGATCGAAAAGGCTTCCGCCTTAACGCCGAACCAGCGCCCGGCCAGATAGTGCCCCATCTCGTGAACGAACACGAGCGGCCCGATAACAGCAACAAACGCCAGGAAGGTGAACAGAACACCCGGGTTTTCGATCAAGCCACGCGATCCTTTACCCGCTCGGCCGCGATCGTCCGCGCCTCGCCATCCACCGCCAGCACCGCAGCCACATCCTGAGGCGCAGGCGGATCATACATGCTCAACGTATCCTCGACGATTGCGGCAATTTCGAGGAAGCCGCACCGCCCATCAAGAAACGCCGCCACCGCGACCTCATTTGCCGCATTCAGAATGGCGGGCCGCGCACCCCCTGCCCGCAACGCTTCCCGCGCGAGTCTCAGCGCAGGGAAACGCACAGGGTCGGGCGCTTCGAAATCGAACCGGCCCAACTTCACGAAATCCAGCGGCGCCATGGGCGTAGACATGCGTTCGGGCCATGCCAGCGTGTGGGCGATCGGCACGCGCATATCGCTGGGGCCAAGCTGGGCGAGCACCGATCCGTCGACATATTCGACCATCGAATGGATGACCGATTGCGGGTGAACCACGATGTCGATAGCCGCTTCGTCGACGGGGAACAGACGGGCAGCCTCGATCAGCTCGAGCCCCTTGTTCATCAGCGTTGCCGAATCGACCGAAATCTTGGCGCCCATCGACCAGTTGGGATGGGCCACAGCCTGTTCGCGAGTGACCGCCGCCATCGCTTCCCGGCTCCAGCTTCGGAACGGCCCGCCGCTGGCGGTCAGGATCAGGCGACGAACGCCAGCGGCGCCGTCGCCGGCCATACACTGAAAAATCGCGTTATGCTCGCTGTCCGCCGGCAGCAGCGTCGCACCGCTGGCGGATGCTGCCGCCAGGATCAGTTCGCCCGCCGAAACCAGTGGCTCCTTGTTCGCGATGACGACGGTGCCGCCGCCTTCGATCGCTGCCAATGTCGGGTTCAGGCCGGCGCAGCCGACAATCGCGCTCATCGTCCAGTCGGCACCTGCGCGCGCCGCCTGGCAAACCGCGTCCGCACCACCCGCAACGCGCGTGCCTGTGCCCGCCAGCGCATCGGCCAGCGCGGGGAGGCATCGCGCATCGGCGACCACGGCCAGTTCGGCGCGAGTGCGCCGTGCGGCATCAGCAAGTCCGTCGATGTCGCGATTGGCCGTCAGCGCAACGACGCGGAACGCGTCCCCGCCCCGCTCCACTAGGTCGAGCGTCGAGGTGCCGATCGACCCGGTCGCACCCAAAATCGTGACGCGCTTCATAGCGCAACTCCAAGCGCCAGCACCATCAGCGCCGCCAGCGGGGCGACCGGCACGATGCCGTCCAGCCTGTCGAGCATGCCGCCATGACCCGGCAGCAGCGTGCCCGAATCCTTGATCCCGGCGCGCCGTTTGAGCCAGCTTTCATACAGGTCACCCAGCGCCGACACGATCGCAAGCACCGGCGTCGCCACCGCGAGCCATAGCGGCAGGCCATATTGCGCCATCACGCCGCCCAGGACGGCGGACGCAGCTACGCCACCGACAAAGCCCGACCAAGTCTTGTTCGGGCTGATCGCAGGCGCGAAACGCGGCCCTCCGACAGATCGGCCCACAAAAAATGCCGCCGTGTCGCATGCCCAGACCAAGCCCATCGCCCAGAGTGAAATGAACAGCCCGTCGGGCAACGAACGCAGCAGCAACAGCGACAGTGCAGGCAGGCCGACATAGAGGATGCCTCCGGCCAGCTCACGTCGCCCGGTCGCAGCACCGACGAAAAACGCAGCGCCGATCACCAGCCCGAACGCAAAGAAACTCGGCCCCGAAGCGAGCGGCGCCATGATCGCCAGCGGGATCGACAGCGCGAACTGCCCGATCCGCTTGTCGCGCGGCGTCGCAGCGAACATCGCCGACCACTCGCTCATCATGATCAGCGCGCCGACTGCCACGATCAGCCAGAACGCGATACCGCCCCACCAAAGCGCGCAGAACGCAACCGCAAGCAGGCTGAAGCCCACCATCAGTCGCTGATTAAGATTGGCCTTTCGCCGGGCACGGTCGTCAGGGGTCACAAGCCACCGAAGCGACGCTGCCGACGCGAAAAAATGTCCAGCGCCTCTGCCAGCGTCGCCGCATCAAAATCCGGCCACAGCGTGTCGACGAACAGCAATTCGGCATAGGCCGCCTGCCACAGCAGGAAATTGGACAACCGCTGCTCGCCAGATGTGCGGATCATCAAATCCAGCGGCGGCAGGTCATGCGTGGTCAGTTCCGCCTCGACACTCGCCTCATCAATCGCAGCGGGATCGATCGCACCATTACGCGCCGCCGTCGCCAGACGCCGCGCCGCTGCCGCAATCTCTGCCTGCGCCCCGTAATTCAGCGCAATTACCAGCGTGGGACCGGTATTCGCGGCCGTTCGCGCGAGCGCGTCGTCGATCAGCGCAACCAGATCGTCGGACAGCGCGCGATAGTCACCGATCACGCGCAGCCGCACATTATCGGCGACCAGGGTTGCAATCTCCGCGCGCAGGAAATGGCGCAGCAGACCCATCAGGTCGCGCACTTCCTCCACCGGGCGGCGCCAATTCTCCGACGAAAAGGCATAGAGGGTCAGCACCTCCAGCCCCAGATCGCGGGCCGCGCGGGTCACACGCCGCACAGCCTCGACGCCCTGCTTGTGCCCTGCCACGCGCGGCAGACGCCGGGCCTTTGCCCAGCGCCCATTGCCGTCCATGATAATCGCGACGTGGCGGGGCCGCGTACCGGCAACGGGGGCCGGATCGATTTGCGTCGCCATCAGCGCTCCTGCACCCGGCCAAAGTCAGCGCGAACGCTCACTTGCCGAGGATTTCCTTTTCCTTGGCCGCGGCGGTGGCGTCGATGTCCGCGATGGTTGCATCGGTCAGCTTCTGGACCTCGCCCTCATGACGCTTGCGCTCGTCCTCGGACAACAGGCCCTTCTTCTCGTCGGCCTTCAGGCTGTCCATGCCGTCGCGGCGGACGTTGCGAACGGCGACCCGCGCCTTTTCGGCATATTGCCCGGCCAGCTTGGCAAGTTCCTTCCGGCGCTCTTCGGTCAGGTCGGGGATCGGCAGGCGCAGCGTCTGGCCATCATTGATCGGGTTCAGACCCAGGCCGGCCGATCGGATCGCCTTTTCGACGGGACCGACATTCGACTTGTCCCAGACCTGCACCGACAGCATGCGCGATTCGGGCGCGGAGACGGTCGCAACCTGGCTGAGCGGCATGTGTGCGCCGTACACCTCGACCGTCACCGGATCGAGCAGCGACGTCGACGCGCGTCCAGTGCGCAGACCCGACAGATCCCCCTTCAGCGATTCGACCGCGCCGGCCATGCGGCGTTCGAGGTCTGCCTTTTCATATGCGGCGGCCATGATTCGGCTCTCCTTTTCGATTATGCGGACTTGCGGACGATGGTCGCGGTACCCTCGCCATGCAACACGGCGGCGAGATTGCCTTCGTCACGGATGTTGAAAACGACGATTGGGATGTCGCTATCGCGGCACAGGGCCACGGCGCTGGCGTCCATCACCTTCAGGTTGTCGGCGAGCACCCGGTCGTAGCTCAGCTCGTCATAACGAGTCGCCGTAGGCACCTTCTTGGGATCGGCATCGTAAACGCCATCGACGCTGGTGCCCTTCAGCAGCGCATCACAGCCCATTTCGGCCGCCCGCAACGCCGCGGTGGTATCAGTGGTGAAAAACGGAAGGCCGGTACCCGCCGCGAACAGCACGACGCGGCCCTTCTCCATATGCCGCTGCGCCTTGCGGCGGATATAGGGTTCGCAGACGCTGGCCATCGGTATGGCGGACTGGACGCGCGTGTCGATCCCCTGCTGCTCCAGCGCATTCTGCATCGCCAGCGCGTTCATCACGGTCGCCAGCATGCCCATATAATCGGCCGACGCACGGTCGAAGCCCTGCGCCGCGCCGGCCAGCCCGCGGAAGATATTACCGCCGCCGACGACCATGCAGACCTCATGCCCGCCATCGACGACCGCCTTCACCTCGCGCGCGACCCGTTCGCAGGTTGCGGGGTCGATACCATATTGCCCCTGGCCCATCAGGACTTCGCCCGACAGCTTGAGGAGGATGCGGTTGAAGGTCGGGCGGGTCATGGCGTTCCGATGTCTGGAGGGGGCAGCAAAACGGCGCGGACCTTAGAAGCCCCGCGCCGTCGTGCCAACCTATTACGCCTGCCCCGCAAAAGGGCAAGGCGTGAAGGGGATCAGTTCTTGTGGAGACCGGCCGTCGCAGCAACCTCTGCCGCGAAATCGCTCTCTTCCTTTTCAATGCCTTCGCCCAGCTGGAAGCGCACATAATCGACCAGCTTAATCGACGCGCCCGCATCCTTGGCCGCCTTGGCAACGACATCCGCCACGGGGGTCTTGCCGTCCATGACGATCGGCTGGCTCAGCAGCGCATTTTCCTTGGCGAACTTCTTCACCGAGCCTTCGACCATCTTGGCGATGATCTCAGCCGGCTTGCCGCTCTCGGCTGCCTTTTCGGTCGCAATCTGGCGCTCGCGCTCCAGAACGTCGGCGTCGAGGCCGCTTTCGTCCAGCGCCAGCGGGAAAGCTGCTGCGACGTGCATCGCGATCTGCTTGCCCAGCGGTTCGAGCACATCGACACCTGCGTCCGATTCGAGCGCGACCAGCACGCCGATCTTGCCGAGGCCCGGTGCGGCTGCGTTGTGGACATAGGGGATGACAGCGCCCTGCGACACTTCGACGCGCTTGGCGCGACGCAGCACCTGATTCTCGCCGATGGTCGAGATGTTGTTGGTCAGCACCTCTTCGACCGTGCCACCCTGCGGCATCTGGGCGGCCTTGATCGCGGCAACGTCGTCGCCAGCTTCCAGCGCCAGTGCAGTGACGTCACGGACAAAGCCCTGGAAGATTTCGTTCTTCGCAACGAAGTCGGTCTGGGAATTGACCTCGACCGCCACACCCTTGGTCCCGGCGACGGCAACGCCGACCAAACCCTCGGCTGCGGTGCGGCTCGACTTCTTGGCAGCCGCGGCAAGGCCCTTGGTACGCAGCCAGTCGACAGCAGCTTCCATGTCGCCGTTGTTTTCAGCCAGCGCCTTCTTGCAATCCATCATGCCGGCGCCCGAACGCTCGCGCAGTTCCTTGACGGCGGCAGCGGTGATCTCGGCCATGTTCATATCCTTCTTATGATGCGGGCGGGGTCAGTGCATCGCGCCCTGCCCCGCCCGGATGACAAATTGGTGACGCAACCGGCCTGAACCGGAAGCGCTCAAACGGCTCAGGCCTGCGCGGTTGCCTCTGCGGCGGGCGCTTCCTCGGTCAGCACCGGCTCGACCGGGGGTTCGGCCATCGCGCCAAAATCCTGGCTCTGCATCGCAGCCTGGTTGTTGCCGCGGGTCGCGGCAATCGCCATCGCTTCGCAATACAGACGGATCGCACGGCTGGCGTCGTCATTCGCCGGAACCGGGAAAGCAATGCCGTCGGGCGAAACGTTCGAGTCGAGGATCGCGACGACGGGAATACCCAGCGTGTTCGCTTCCTTGATCGCCAGCTCTTCCTTGTTCGCGTCGATCACGAACATGATGTCAGGAATGCCGTTCAGGTCGCGGATACCGCCCAGCGACAGCTCAAGCTTGTCGCGCTCGCGGGTCAGGTTCAGCACTTCCTTCTTGGTCAGGCCGTGGGTGTCGCCCGACAGCTGCTCTTCCAGCGTCTTGAGGCGCTTGATCGAACCCGAAATCGTCTTCCAGTTGGTGAGCATGCCGCCCAGCCAGCGGTGGTTGACGAAATGCTGGCCCGACTTGCGGGCGGCGTCAGCGACGGCTTCCTGCGCCTGGCGCTTGGTGCCAACGAACAGCACCTTGCCACCGCCGGCCACGGTCGACGACACGAACTCCAGTGCCCGCGCGAACAGCGGCACGGTCTGGCTGAGGTCGAGGATGTGGACGCCGTTGCGGTCGCCAAAGATGTAGGGCTTCATCTTCGGGTTCCAGCGGTGCGTCTGGTGGCCGAAATGCGCGCCTGATTCGAGAAGCTGCTGAAGCGTGACGACAGGTGCCGCCATGAGATATTCTCCTTCCGGTTAGTCCTCTGGGAAGCAAGCGACCCTGGACATGCCTGAAAGGCTGCCCGGAGCACCGGTATATGGGCTTCCCATGCGGGTTGAGCGCGCGCCCTTAACCGAAACGCGCAGCGCAATCAATACTTGACGTCGGAACGCAGTGAGAACACAAAGGGGTCATAACAGGTCTCAGGAACCGTTTCGTCGCAAGGCTGTTAGCGTTCGATCAATCGTTAACGGCGCCATTCCGTTCGGGAGTTCGTCAAGTGGTGGACATTTCGGCTTTCGCTCTTTTCGCGTTCGCATTCGTCACCGCGATGGCGACCATCGTTGCGACGATCCTTCCCTATCAGTCCCGTATCCTGTGTCTGCTGACCCATGGCACCCAGACGCGGGTCGGGGCGCTGCCGCCGCTGGCGCCGCGCGGCGAACGGCGCGCTACGCCTCGGCTGACGGCGTCGCCGGCAAACCTGCGCGCAGTCGCTTAGCACGCGCATAGCTGGAAATGCTGAACGGGATGGTCAGCAGATAGGCGAGCGAAATCGCCGTCAGCGTTTGCCACGGCGCTGACACGACGGCGGCGGCAAAGATTACCAGCACGACCAGCGCCTCGAACCTGACATTGCGTCGCAGGCGAAGCGAAGACCAGGAGAAGGTGGCGAGGCTCGACACCATCAGGAATGCGACGAATGCGACCCAGGGCGTGACCAGCCATGGGGAACGGAACGCCGCCTCCCCCGTCCAGAACCACAGATAAAGCGGCAGCATCGCCAACCCTGCACCGGCGGGCGCTGGCACGCCGGTCAAGAAACCTGCCGATTTATGCGGCTGTTCCTTGACGTCGATGCTTGCGTTGAACCGCGCCAGGCGCAGGGCGCAGAATACGGCATAGACAAGCGCCGCCAGCCATCCAACTCGCGCCCCCTCCATCATCGACCAGAGGTAAAGGATCAGGGCGGGTGACACGCCAAAGCTGATTGCGTCGGACAAGCTGTCCAACTCTGCTCCGAACCGGCTTTCGCCGCGGATCAGTCGCGCGATGCGGCCGTCGATCCCGTCCAGTGCGCCAGCCAGCAGGATCATCAGAACCGCGCGTTCCCACTCCCCCCCAATGGCGAAGCGGATGCCCGACAGGCCTGAACAAAGTGCAAGCGCGGTGACGGCGTTGGGCGCAATCGCGCGCAGCGGCAAACCGCGACGTGGGCGGGCGGGCCGGGGTGGTACCATTACTGCGCCACTCCGGTCGGACGGTTGTTGCCCAGACGCCCGATGACCGTCTCACCGGCAATGCTGCGTTGACCAAGGATCACTTGCGGCGCGTAGCCATGCGGCAGGAACACATCGACCCGGCTGCCAAAGCGGATCAGGCCGATACGTTGCCCCGCGACGATCATGTCCCCCGGCTTCACGAACGCAAGAATACGGCGCGCGACCAAACCGGCAATTTGCGTAAAGCCGAAGCGGGTCCCGTCGGGCGCCTCAACGATGATATGCTGACGCTCGTTTTCGTCCGAAGCCTTGTCCAGATCGGCGTTCACAAACTTGCCTGAGATATACACGACCTGCCGCACCGTGCCGGTTACCGGCGTGCGATTGATGTGGACGTCGAACACGCTCATAAAGATCGACACGCGCGTCAGCGGCCCGTCGCCCAGTCCATGCGGCCCGGCGAGTTCGGGCGGCAACGGCACCTGCTGGATCATCGTCACCAGCCCGTCGGCGGGCGCGATAATCAGGCCGGGTTCCTGCGGGGTCACGCGGACGGGATCGCGGAAAAATGCCGCAACCCAGATCGTCAGACCGATGAACGGCCACGCCCAGAACCATCCCCCTATGAACAGGGCAAGCGCCGAGATCGCGCCGGCGACCAGGACATATTTGCGCCCCTCGGGATGAACGGCGGGAAAGCGCCATTTGACGGTGGAGGTGGTGACTGGCGGCTTTTTGAGTGAAGGCATCGACCCGATGTATCCGTCCTGTCACCGCGACACAATCAAATGCATCACCGACGCCACGACCAACCATGCGGCCCGGTTGATCCGCAAGCGCCCAGCCCTTAGGGGAGACACCAACCCTCCCTTAGGCAAAGCGAGACATTGATGGCGAAGATCAAGGTAAAAACGCCGGTCGTGGAGATCGACGGCGATGAGATGACGCGGATCATCTGGGCATGGATCCGCGAGCGCCTGATCCTCCCCTATCTCGACATCGACCTCGAATATTACGACCTCGCGGTTGAGAAGCGCGACGAGACCGACGACAAGATCACGGTCGATTCGGCGAAGGCAATCCAGAAATATGGCGTTGGCGTAAAATGCGCTACGATCACTCCCGACGAACAGCGGGTCGAGGAATTCGGCCTGAAGAAGATGTGGAAGTCGCCGAACGGCACCATCCGCAACATCCTCGGCGGCGTGGTTTTCCGCGAGCCGATCGTGATCAAGAATGTTCCCCGCCTGGTTCCGGGCTGGACGCACCCGATCGTCGTCGGCCGCCACGCATTCGGCGACCAGTATCGCGCGACCGATTACAAGGTGCCTGGCCCCGGCAAGCTACGCCTGGTGTTCGAAGGCGACGACGGCACCGTCATTGACGAGGAAGTGTTCAAGTTTCCGTCCGCGGGCGTCGCGATGGCGATGTACAACCTGGATGACTCGATCCGAGATTTCGCCCGTGCCAGCCTGAACTATGGGCTCGGCCGCGGTTGGCCGGTTTATCTGTCGACCAAGAACACGATCATGAAGGCCTATGACGGGCGCTTCAAGGACATCTTCCAGGAAGTGTTCGAGACCGAGTTCGAACCGCAGTTCAAGGAAGCCGGTATCGAATATCAGCACCGCCTGATCGACGACATGGTCGCGTCGGCACTGAAGTGGCATGGCGAGTTCGTGTGGGCGTGCAAGAACTATGACGGCGACGTCCAGTCGGACACTGTTGCTCAGGGGTTCGGCTCGCTGGGTCTGATGACCTCTGTGCTGATGACGCCGGACGGCAAGACGATCGAGGCGGAAGCAGCGCACGGCACCGTCACCCGCCACTATCGCCAGCACCAGCAGGGCAAGGCGACGTCGACCAACCCGATCGCCTCGATCTTCGCGTGGACCGGCGGCCTGAAGTATCGCGGCAAGTTCGACGGTACCCCGGACGTGACCCGCTTTGCCGAAACGCTTGAGCGCGTTTGCGTCGAAACCGTCGAGAAGGGTCAGATGACGAAGGATCTCGCCATCCTGATCGGCCCGGATCAGCCGTGGATGACGACCGAGCAGTTCTTCGAAGCGATTCGCCTGAACCTCGAAACCGCGATGGCCGACTGGAAGTAATTTCCGGCTGACACAGCTGACTAAATGGATGGGGCGTCCCGGTTCGACCGGGGCGCCCCTGTCTGTTCGAGGATTAGGGGAAGTGTGTCGATGCTGGAGGTGAGCTTTGATGCGGTGCTGTTCATCGTTGCCATGGCCTTTGTCGCGGGGGGCGTGGATGCGATTGCAGGGGGCGGCGGCCTGCTGACCATTCCGGCGTTGATGGCCGCCGGTGTGCCGCCCGTCGCGGCACTGGCGACCAACAAGCTGCAAAGCACGATCGGCACCGCGTCGGCATTTCTGCGCTTCCATCGTGCAGGACATGTCGACCTGCGCGCGTTCGCGGTGGCCGCCGCCGCCGCCTTTGGCGGATCGGTCGCGGGAGCAACGGCGGTTCAGTTTGTCGACACGGCGTTTCTTGCGCTTGTCGTGCCGGTGCTGCTGATCGCGATGGGCCTGTATTTCCTGCTCGCTCCCCCCATGAGCGAAGTGGATCGCCAGGCGTTGCTGGGCCGCGCGGGCCTGACAGCGGTGGCGGGCTGCATCGGCTTTTACGATGGCTTTTTCGGCCCCGGTACGGGTTCGTTCCTGACGACGGCCCTGGTCGCGCTTGGCGGGCTGGGCCTGGTCCGCGCCATCGCCAATACCAAGTTCCTGAATCTGTCGACCAACCTTGCCGGGCTGATCGCCATGATGGCGGGGGGTAAGGTGTTGTGGGCGCTTGGGCTGACTATGGCGGTCGCCAATGTCCTGGGCAATCAGCTCGGCGCGTGGATCGCACTTCGCTATGGGGGTAAGGGCGCGCGCCTGTTGCTGGTGATCATGTCCTTTGCGCTGACGGCAAAGCTGCTCGCCGATCCGGCTAACCCCGTGCGCGCGCTGTTCGGTTGATTATTCCATCTCGCCGCGCGCACGGCGAATGGCGTACCACTTCGCCACATTGGCGTTATGCTGCTCAAGGGTGTCGGCAAAGACATGTCCGCCCGTGCCGTCAGCAACGAAATACAGCGCCGACGACTCCGCCGGGTTCAACACCGCGTCGATGCTCGCCCGGCCGGGATTTGCGATCGGCCCCTGCGGCAGTCCTGCCATCGAATAGGTGTTATAGCCGTTGACTGCGCGGACTTCCGAACGGCGGATGCGGCGGCCCAGTGGGCGCCCCTTGGTCAACGGATAGATGATCGTCGGATCAGCCTGAAGCCGCATTCCCTGCCGCAGCCGGTTCGAATAGACCGCCGCGACCGTCCGCCGCTCGGCCTCCTTGGCCGTTTCCTTCTCGACGATCGAGGCAAGGATAACCGCCTCGTGCGGGGTGGTGACGACAAGTCCTGGCTTGCGGCGCTTCCACGCATCGGCAAGATAGCGATCCATCGCCTGTTGCATCCGCGCCAGCACCGCGGCCCGTGTCTCACCCCGTTCATAGCTGTAGCTGTCGGGCAGCACCGAACCCTCTTCCGGCACGGCAACCTTACCCGTCAGTTCGGGTGCGCGCATCAGGGCTTCGTGTACCAGGACCGACGGCAGCCCTTCCGGTACGGCAACCAGACGCTGAACGACCTTGCCCTGCTGCATCAACTCGAGAAGATCGGCTTGGCTGATACCCGCCGGGATCGGGTATTCACCAGCTCGAATCGGGTCAGAACCGCCGAGCAGCTTCGACAGCAACACGAAGCGGCGGGCCGACGTAATCGCCCCCGCACGCTCCATCTCCTCTGCCGCACGCGTCAGCGAAGCGCCTTCCGGCACGACCACGTTGCGGTCGGCCTCCAGCGGGCCTGCGCCGCTCCACATCTGCACCAGCGCGAACAGCGCCGCGATCAGTGCCAGACCGGCGAACAGGCCCAGACAGCCGACGCGCTTCATCGCCGCGGTCTCAGTCGATTGCCTTCATCACCAGCGAAGCATTGGTGCCGCCGAACCCGAACGAATTGTTCAGGATCGCGCGCACCTTGCGCTCCTTGGCCTTGTGCGGAACCAGGTCGACGCCCGCGCAATTCTCGCTGGGATTGTCGAGGTTCAGCGTCGGCGGAACGATGCCGTCGCGCATCGCCAGAATGCAGAAGATCGACTCGACCGCACCCGCGCCGCCCAACAAATGGCCGATCGCCGACTTGGTCGACGACATCGACATGCCGTCCAGCGCCGAGCCGAACAGGCGGCGTACCGCGCCCAGTTCCAGCTCATCGCCCAACGGCGTCGAGGTGCCGTGTGCGTTCACATAATCGATGTCCGCCAGCGACAGGCCGGATTTGCGCATCGCCATTTCCATGCTGCGATAGGCACCCGATCCTTCGGGGTGCGGCGCCGTCACGTGATAGGCGTCGCCCGACAGACCATAGCCGATCACCTCGGCATAGATCTTGGCGCCGCGCGCCTTGGCACGCTCATACTCTTCCAGCACGACCACGCCCGCGCCCTCGCCCATGACGAAGCCGTCGCGATCGCGGTCATAGGGGCGGCTGCCCTTTTCCGGCGTGTCATTGAAATTTGTCGACAGCGCGCGCGCCTGGGCGAAACCGGCGATGCCGATCGGACAGATCGCACCTTCCGCGCCGCCCGCCAGCATTACGTCCGCGTCGTCCATCGCGATCATGCGCGCGGCGTCACCAATCGAATGGGCACCGGTCGAACAGGCGGTAACGACCGCGTGATTGGGGCCCATCAGGCCATATTTGATCGAGACCTGTCCGGAGATCAGGTTGATCAGGCGGCCATGAACGAAGTGAGGGCTGACGCGACTCGGGCCCTTGCGATCAAGAACGAGCGACTCGCTTTCGATCCCCGGCAGGCCGCCAATCCCTGCGCCGATCGAGCAACCGGCGCGGTACCGCTCTTCCTCGGTCATGTCGGTCAGGCCGGCATCCTCAATCGCCTGCCCGGCGGCGTCGATGCCGAATACGATGAAAGGATCGACCTGCCGCTGGACCTTGTGGTCGACGCGCTTGTTGGGGTCGAAACCATATTCATGGTCCGCGGGCTTCACCTCGCACGCGATGCGGCATTTATAGTCGGTCGGGTCGAAGCGCGTAATCCGCCCAGCGCCCGATTTTCCGGCGATCAGGTTTTTCCAAACGGTCTCCACTTCCGCGCCCAGCGGCGTGACAAGACCGAGGCCGGTGACAACGACGCGGCGCATTCAGACTCTCCGTTCAGCGACCCGGTGAGGGGCCTTAACCTTGCGGCACCGGCCCCTCCGGCAACCGCGCGATGATCGCACCTACCATGATGGCAAGTCCGTTCGCACACGCGCGATCAACGGCTTGCCGATGGCGCTGTCAAGCATCGCTTTGATAAACAAACGGCCCCCCGCCCGGCCGGAAGGCGCGAACGGGGGGCCGTGAATGCTTCAACGATACTGGGGCAAATCAGCCCTTGTGCTCGTCGATATAGGTGATCGCGTCGCGGACGGTCGTGATCTTTTCGGCCGCGTCATCAGGGATTTCGACGCCGAACTCTTCCTCAAACGCCATGACCAGCTCGACGATGTCGAGGCTGTCGGCGCCCAGATCGTCGATGAAGCTGGCGTCCTCGGTCACCTTCTCGGCCTCGACGCCCAGATTTTCGACGACGATCTTCTTCACGCGATCGGCGGTGTCGCTCATTCCCAAGTTCCTCTTGTGGGTATTTTTAGAATTCCCGAACGCCCTAAAGCGGCTGGTTCCGGCTGGCAAGAGGTTCGGGCCGCTTAGCGATCGGTCAATCTCTTTCGGCTAAGGGCCAAATGATGCAGTTCGGCTCTTTCGCCCCATCGCTCCGCATGCTCGAATGGCTGGACGACGCGCGCCTTCGCCGCTGGCGAATCGCTTCCGGCGGGGCTTGCGCGGTCGTTTTGATCATCTGGTATCTGATGGCTGTCGGCGGGCGGGACCTGACCGGGAAGCAGATCGGTACCGATTTCGTCAGCTTCTGGACGGCTGCGCGCGTTACCATCATTCACGGCGCGGCGCAGGCATACGACCCGGCCACGCACGGCGCGCTGCAAGCGGCGATGTTTGGCGTTGGGCAGGGCTATTATGCTTTTTTCTATCCGCCACCGTTCCTGCTCTTGTGCCTGCCGCTGGGCCTGATCGATTACGGGCCGGCACTACTGCTGTGGCTGGGGATGACCGGTGCGGCCTATCTGGCCGTCGCGGCGCGGTGGCTCGACTGGCCTCTGGGGCGAACCCTGATCCTCGCGCTCGCATTCCCGGCGGTTCTGCTGAACATCGGGCATGGGCAGAACGGCTTTCTCACGGCGGCGTTGATGGGCGCCGGTCTGATGCTGCTTCCGCGCCGCCCCGTTGTCGCGGGAATCGTGCTTGGCGCATTGGTGGTGAAGCCCCATCTGGCCGTGCTGCTCCCGCTCGCCTTCGCGCTTCGCGGTGAGTGGCGTGCATTTGTGGCGATGGGCGCGTCCGCAGCCGCGCTCTGCCTCATCAGCCTGATCGCGCTTGGGCAGGATGCCTGGTCAGGCTTTCTGGGCGGCGGACAACTAGCACGAACGACACTGGAAACCGGGCTCGTTTCCCACGCAAAAATGGTCAGCATCTTCGCCGCCGCGCGTGTCGTCGGCTTGTCGACGTTGTCGAGCTATCTTGTTCATGCGGCGGGCGCTGTGGCTGCGGTTGCGCTCATCTGGCGGGCAGCGCGGCTGCGGCTGCTGGCACGCGATCAGAATGCGTTGCTGGTGGCGGCGACGCTGGCCGCGTCACCCTTTCTGCTGGACTATGACCTAACCCTGTTGGCGTGGCCGCTGGCATGGCTGGCGGTACGGGGGCGCGACGAGCGGTTCCTGCCATATGAGAAGGCGGCGATGCTCACCATCTTCGTCGCCCCCCTGATCCTGCGGCCGCTGGCGAGCGCGGCGGCGGTGCCGCTCGCGCCCGTCATGACCCTTGGGTTACTGGCGCTATGCTGGCGCCGTGCGGTGCTTACAGCATCGCCATACCGCCATTCACGTGCAGCGTCTGGCCGGTGATATAGCCCGCCTCGCGGCTGGCGAGATAGACCACGGCCGCGCCGATATCCTCGCCGGTGCCAAGATCGCCGGCCGGGATGCGACCTAGAAGCGCGGACTTCTGTGCTTCGGGCAAAACGTCGGTCATCGCCGAACGGATGAAGCCCGGCGCCACGCAGTTCACGGTGATGCCGCGGCTGGCCAGTTCCTGCGCCATCGCCTTGGACATGCCGACCAGCCCAGCCTTTGACGCGGCATAATTCGCCTGCCCCGGATTGCCGGTGGCGCCCACCACCGAGGTGATCGAGACGATCCGGCCGAACCGCGCCTTCATCATGGGGCGCGCCGCCGCACGGGCGAGGCGGAATGCCGCCTCAAGATTGACGCGGATCACCTGATCCCATTCGTCATCCTTCATCCGCATCAGCAGGTTGTCGCGCGTGACGCCGGCGTTGTTGACGAGAATATCCAGCTTGCCGCCCAGCGCCTCTACCGCCTGCGGCACCAGCGCATCCACGGCTGCACCGTCGGACAGGTTGCACGCCAGCGCGACATGATCGCCGCCCAGCTCGGCGCGAAACGCCTCCAGCTTATCGGCGTTCGAGCCGGAAAGCGCCAGACGCGCGCCCTGCCCCGCCAGCGCCTTTGCGATGGCCGATCCGATTCCGCCCGATGCGCCGGTCACCAGCGCCGTCATGCCTGTAAGGTCGAACATGCTTAAATCTCCTCAGAGCGCGTTCAACAGCGCTTCGATATCGTCCATGCCAATGATGCTGGCCGTCGTCGCGTCGGGCGCAATGCGCTTGACCATCGGCGACAGCACCTTGCCGCCAAGCTCGACGAAGTGGGCAACGCCCGCCTCATGCATCGCCAGCACCGATTCGCGCCAGCGGACCATGCCCGTCACCTGTTCGACCAGCAGCGCGCGGATGACGACCGGGTCGGCAACCGGCGCGGCGGTGACATTGGCATAGACGGGGACCAGCGGCGCCTGGACCGGGGCGGCACCCAGCGCCTGCTCCATCACATCGGCGGCGGGCTGCATCAGCGGGCAGTGAAACGGGGCCGACACGGGGAGCAGTACCGCGCGCTTGGCTCCATGGTCCTTTGCAATTGCCACCGCGCGCTCGATCGCCCCGCGCGCGCCCGAAATCACGACCTGCGACGGGTCATTGTCGTTGGCGATGGTGCAGACGTCGCCCTCGGCGGCGGCATCGGCGATTGCCTGCGCCTTCTCGCGGTCGGCACCCAGCAGCGCGGCCATCGCGCCCTCACCCACCGGCACGGCCGCCTGCATCGCCTGCCCGCGCCGCTTCAGCAGCCGCGCGGTCGTCGCCAGGTCCAGCGCGCCCGCTGCACACAGCGCGGTATATTCGCCCAGCGAGTGACCTGCGACGAAATCGGCCTTGTCGGAAAGCGTCACGCCGCCTTCCTTTTCCAGCACGCGCAGCACTGCGATGGCATTTGCCATGATTGCCGGCTGGGCATTTTCGGTCAGCGTCAGGTCGCTTTCCGGCCCTTCGGTCATCAGGCGGAACAGGTTCTGGCCCAGCGCCTCATCGACTTCGCCAAAAACCTCGCGGGCATAGGGGCTGGCCTCGGCCAGAGCGCGGCCCATGCCGACTGCCTGGCTACCCTGACCGGGAAAGATGAACGCGCGCATTGGATCGCTCCTGAGACGTGGAAGCGCCCGCGCCTACGCCCGAACGGCGAAACCTTTCAAGTCCCGGCGGGGCTGCGACAATCTGTGACCCTTTTGTTCACATCCCGCGATAGGGTTGCGACAGGTGGGCGCCAGATTGTCTTCATCGCCGGAACAGTCCGGCAAGAATTTGAACGAGGAGACGAACGATGAAGAAGCTGATGCTCGCCGCCGTCGCCGCATCCATGGTTGCGGCGCCCACGATCGCCAGCGCCGCGCCGCAGGGTTATCGCGTGGTCAAGGAGCGGCCCAACCGCACCGTGATCGTCGATCGGGGCCGCGGCTATCGCGAACGGACGGTGATCCGCCATAACAATGCCCGCCAGTGGGCGCGCGGCCAGCGGTTCGACCGTCGCTATGCCAACAACTATCGCCAGATCGACTATCGCGCTTACCGCAATCGCGGTGTCTATGCCCCGCCCCGCGGCTATCAGTGGGTGCAGTCGGGCAACGATGCGGTGCTGGTCGCCCTGGCATCTGGCCTGATCGGCGCGGTCATCGGCGGGGCAATCCGCTAATCGGCCGCCGGGGGCAAGGGAACGGCCTTCCCACTTGCCTTTCGGGCCGAAATCCGTAAGAGCCACCTGCATCCGGGGTGGAAGGGTTCGCCTTTCCGCCCCGGATTACATTGCACGGACGACAGCCGGAGGGGCCATGCGATGGGCGCATGGGTCAGCGATCGGCCAAGACAGGAACGAAGACATGGCTCTTTACGAGCACGTCTTCCTCGCCCGCCAGGATCTGGCACAGGCGCAGGTGGACGCGTTGGCGGAAAACGCCACGAAGATCGTCGAATCGATGGAAGGCAAGGTCGTCAAGACCGAGACCTGGGGCCTTCGCAGCCTCGCCTATCGCATCGCGAAGAACCGCAAAGCGCATTATGTGATGCTGGAGATCGACGCACCCGGTGAGGTCGTTGCCGAGCTGGAGCGCCAGACCCAAATCAACGAAGACGTCATCCGCTACATGACCGTCCGCGTCGACGCGCATGAAGCCGGCCCGACCGTCATGATGCGCAAGGGCGACCGTGAGCGTCGCCGTGACCGCGACGATCGTGGCGACCGCGGCGATCGTGGTGACCGCGGCCCCCGCCGCGAGCGTGAGGAAGGGGAGAACAACTAATGGCACGCCCGTTTTTCCGCCGCCGCAAGAGCTGCCCCTTCTCGGCCAAGGACGCTCCGCGCATCGACTATAAGGATGTGCGTCTGCTCCAGGGTTTCGTGTCCGAGCGCGGCAAGATCGTGCCGAGCCGCATCACGTCGGTGAGCGCCAAGAAGCAGCGCGAGCTGGCCCAGGCCATCAAGCGCGCCCGTCATCTGGGCCTGCTGCCCTACGTCGTGAAGTAAGGAGCGGATCCCATGGAAATCATTCTGCTGGAGCGCGTCGAAAAGCTTGGCCGCATCGGTGACGTGGTCACGGTGAAGGACGGGTTCGCCCGCAACTTCCTGCTGCCGCGCAAGAAGGCTCTTCGCGCCAATGACGCGAACCGCCGCGTGTTCGAAGCCAATCGTGAGCGTCTGGAGGCCGATAATGCCGCCCGCCGCACCGAGGCCGAGGGCGAGGCAAAGTCGCTGGATGGCGTGACGGTCACCCTGATCCGTCAGGCTTCGAACGTCGGCCAGCTCTATGGCTCGGTCGCGGTTCGCGATCTGGTCGAGGCGCTGGAAAGCGAAGGTCACAAGGTGACCAAGTCGCAGGTCATTCTGGACAAGCCGATCAAGTCGATCGGTCTGCACGAAGTCCGCGTCGCGCTGCACCCCGAAGTGTCGGTGACCGTCAAGGTCAACGTCGCTCGCTCGCCTGAAGAGGCCGAGATGCAGGCGCAGGGCGTCGACGTGATGGCCGCGATGTTCGAGAAGGAAGAAAGCGGCTTCGTCGAAGAACGCGATCCCAACCTCGAAGCTGGCGAAATCGTCCGCGAAGAAGAAGCCACCGAAGAGCCGGAAGCCTAAGCTTCCGACCCTTTGCGGGTATGAAAAAGGGGCTGACCGGGTGACCGGCCAGCCCCTTTTGCTTGGGAACTCAGAAGTGATCGCCGGTCGGTCAGGGAACCGCCACGCACGCACTGATGACCGCGGCGAGCGGGATCAACGACAGGATCACGGGAACAACCTTGCTCATCTCAACGCCTTCGAAAAACCGTACATCGCAATAATGCGCGAATGCGGCGAAGGTTTCCGTGCGATGAACCGCGCCCGCCTCAGTACGGCTCGACACCCGCCGCGCGTAGATGCTGATCGAGCCTGCCGAAAAGCCAGAGAAAGAACATGCGATAGTCGCTGACCAGTGACCACAGCGGATGGCTGAACGTCGCGGGCCGGTTTCGCTCGACCCGGAAATGGGCGAACCAGGCAAAGCCATATCCCGCCAGCGGAACCATCGCCCACCACCAGCCCCCGGCCAGTACCGCGACGACGGCAAAGACAAAGGTTAGCGCCGTCCCGACATAATGAAGTCGCCGCGTCCGCGCGCGCGCATGTTCGCGCAGATAATGCGGCCAAAACTCGGCATAGGACGCAATCCGTGCCATGCGCCCATGCTGATCGCCTCTGTCGAGCGGCGCAAGCCCAGTTCAGCGCCTGCCGAACAGCTTTTCGATATCGCTATGCGCCAGCTTCACCCAGGTCGGGCGGCCATGATTGCACTGGCCGGAATGAGGGGTAACCTCCATTTCCCGAAGCAACGCATTCATCTCCGCAACCGACAGGACACGGCCCGCCCGCACTGATCCGTGACACGCCATGGTGGCGGCCACATGATCGAGGCGCTCCTTCAACGACAGTGCCTGATCATGCGCAGCGAGTTCATCGGCCAGATCGCGAATCAGCCCCGCCACATCGCCTTGTCCCAACAGTGCAGGCGTCGCGCGTACCAGCATCGCCTGCGGGCCGAACCGCTCGACCTCCAACCCGAATTCGGCCAGTTCGGCGGCGCGCTCCTCCAGTCGGTCGCATGCGGGTTCGTCCAGTTCGACCACCTCGGGCAGCAACAGCGCCTGCGACCTCACACTGCCCGCAGCAATGGCGCCGCGCATCCGCTCAAGCACAAGCCGTTCATGTGCAGCATGCTGGTCGACGATCACCAGCCCATCCTCCGCCTCAGCAACGATATAGGTGCGGGCGACCTGTCCGCGCGCAACGCCGAGCGGATGCTGCACCGTGGCGGGCACCGGCATTGCCGCCGGCTCGGCGCGCGCGGCGGGCGGCGGCGACAGAAAGGTCGGCCGAACATCGCGGACGAGCCCGTCGCCCGCACCCGGCGTGATGGCCGGACCCCAGGCGAAATTCTGGGGCGCGGGGGCATATGCTGGCGCCATGGCGGGCTCCGCAGTCCAGTTCGTCATCGCACCGGCATCGGCGGCCTGCACCACCCGGTGACCCGCCTCATCCAGCGCACGCCGCAATCCGCTGACGATCAGCCCACGCACCAGCGCCGGATCACGAAAGCGCACTTCGGTCTTGGCCGGGTGGACGTTTACATCGACGTCGCTGGCCGGCACATCCAGAAACAGCGCCACAACGGCATGGCGATCGCGCGCCAGCATTTCGGCATAGGCGCCGCGCACCGCACCGACGAGCAGCTTGTCACGCACCGGGCGACCGTTAACGAACAGATATTGATGGTCCGCCACGCCGCGATTGAACGTCGGCAGACCCGCAACCCCGCCTAGCACATGGCCTGCCCGCTCCAGATCCACCGCGACCGAATTGTCCGCCAGCGCCCGGTCGGTCAGTGCGGCCACCCGCTCCGGCCGCGTCTCATCGGGCTGGACGGACAGGATGCGGCGACCGTCATGCTCCAGCGTAAAGCCGATTTCGGGCCGCGCCATTGCCAGTCGCCGCACCACGTCCAGACAGGCTGCATATTCCGACCGCGCGCTGCGCAGGAATTTGCGGCGCGCCGGTATCCTCTCGAACAAGCCATCCACGCGAACGCGTGTGCCGGGCGGAAGCGCCGCCGGCCCTTCCTCCACCAGCACGCCATTGTCGACGACGCGGCGCCAGCCATCGGCCCCCCGCACCCGGCTTTCGAGAGTCAGGCGCGCGACACTGGCGATCGACGGCAACGCTTCGCCGCGAAAACCGAGCGTTGCGACGCCTTCGATTGCGCCCGAATCCCATAGCGATTCGGGCAATTTGGACGTTGCGTGGCGCTCCAGCGCCAAGGCCATGGCTTCGGCATCCATGCCGCAGCCGTCATCGACGACCTCGATCCCCTCGACCCCGCCCCCCGACAAACGCACCGAAATTCGGCAAGCATTTGCATCTATTGCATTTTCGACCAGTTCCTTCAACGCGGAGGCGGGGCGTTCGACAACTTCCCCGGCGGCAATGCGGTTGATCAGGTGTGACGGCAGGCGGCGTATTGACATGACCCCGCTCCTAGCCCAAGCGGCAGCATCCCGCGACCCGCAACCGCCACCCCATATCCGGCGCTGGACTTCCAGCAGGCGGCGGGTTTCGGCTAGACGCTGCAGCATCCACGACCGTTCGCAATCCTGCGCGCGGCAAAGACGGGTTGGTCGATGATTTTCTCGCGCTTGTTCAAGTTCATGTCGCACGATATGGCGATCGACCTGGGGACGGCGAATACCGTCGTCTATCTTCGCGGACGCGGTGTCGTCCTCAACGAACCGTCGGTCGTGGCGGTCGAAACCCTGAACGGCGTCAAGAAGGTCAAGGCCGTCGGCGACGACGCCAAGCTGATGATGGGCAAGACCCCGGGCACGATCGAGGCGATCCGCCCGTTGCGTGACGGCGTCATTGCCGACATCGACGTCGCCGAACAGATGATTAAGCACTTCATCGAAAAGGTGCATGGCGGGCGCAAGTTCATCCGCTGGCCCCAGATCGTGATCTGCGTACCCTCCGGCTCGACAAGCGTCGAGCGCCGCGCGATCCGCGACGCGGCGTCCAACGCCGGTGCCAGCCAGGTTTTCCTGATCGAGGAACCGATGGCCGCCGCGATCGGTGCCGACATGCCCGTGACCGAACCGATCGGGTCGATGGTCGTCGATATCGGCGGCGGCACGACCGAAGTGGCGGTGCTGTCGCTGCGCGGCCTCGCCTACTCCACATCGGTGCGCGTCGGCGGCGACAAGATGGACGAAGCCATTGTCAGCTATGTCCGCCGCAACCACAATCTGTTGATCGGTGAAGCCACGGCGGAGCGGATCAAGCAGGAAGTCGGTTGCGCCAAGCCGCCGGTCGACGGCATCGGCGCAACGATCCACATCAAGGGTCGCGATCTGGTGAATGGCGTGCCCAAGGAAATCCAGATCAACCAGGGTCAGATTGCAGAGGCGCTTTCCGAACCCGTCGGCACCATTGTCGAGGGTGTTCGTATCGCGCTTGAGAACACCGCCCCCGAACTGGCCGCCGATATCGTTGATCAGGGCATCGTCCTGACCGGCGGTGGTGCGCTGCTTCAGGGCATTGACGAGGTGCTGCGCGACGAAACCGGCCTGCCGGTGACGATCGCTGAAGACCCGCTGACCTGCGTCGCACTGGGCACGGGCCGCGCGCTCGAGGATCCGATCTTCCGCGGCGTTCTGCTCGCCGTCTGATAAGGGGGGCGGGCGGATGGCGCCGCCACGCAAACGGCGTCCCGGCTTTTCCCGCCGGGCGCAGTTCGTGCTTTTCCTGGGTTATGTGTTCGCAACGCTGGGCGCGTTAGTGGGCGCGATCCTGCTTGTGCTGTCGATCCTGAACCCTCAGGCCTATATCGCAGCGCGCGGGATCTTGCGGGAAGTCACCACGCCCGTCTCCAGCGGCCTGCACTGGATCCGCCGCAGCATTGCGGACATTCCACCCGGCGTTGGTGGCTATTTCGGCGTGATGAGCGAAAACCGTCGCTTGAAGGCGCAGCGGATTGCCGAAGCCCGGCTGGTCGAGCAGGCGCGGCGACTGATCATCGAAAATATCCGGATGCGCCGCCTGCTTCAGTTGCGTGAACGTGAGGCGCAGACCGTGGTCGCGGCCCGGCTGGTCAATGCCAGCGGCAGCAGTACGCGGCGCTTTGCAACCCTGAACGCCGGCCTGTGGCAGGGGGTCCGCGCGGGCTATCCCGTGCGCGGGCCAGAGGGTCTGATCGGCCGCGTGCTGGAGGTCAGCCCCAATACCGCCCGGGTCCTGCTGGCCATCGATCCCGAAAGCATCATCCCCGTTCGCCGGGTGCGCGATGGCATGCCTGCCATTGCTACCGGTCGCGGCGACGGGTTGATCGAGGTGCGCGTGGCGGGCATCGCCAACATGCCCTATCGCGCCGGCGACGTGTTCGTGACCTCTGGCGCGGGCGGTATTTATCCGCCGGGTATTCCGGTCGCGCGTGTGCGCCGCAACGCGCGCGACACTGCCGAAGCGCGTCCGCTGGCCAACCCCGACATGCTCGATTTCGCGCTGGTCCAGCGCCCTTATCTGTTGCCGCCAGCACGGCCGGCCCCCCCGGCTGAGAACGGCGAGTGAGCGAGCCGCTGCGCTCCGCCTTTGCCGAGCCGGAGCCGCCGCGGCGCTCCCGCCGGATTGCACCGATCACCGTGGTGATCGGGTCGCTCATCACGCTGGCGCCGATGATCGCGACGGTGCCGTGGCTGCCACCGTTCGGCCTGATGATGCTGCTGGGCTGGCGCTTGCTGCGGGCCGATGTGCTTCGCGTCTGGGCCGCTGCGCCCCTGGGTCTGTTCGACGATCTGGTCAGCGGACAGCCCATCGGGAGTTCGATGCTGCTCTGGGGGGTGTCATATATCGCCATCGACGTGCTAGATACGCGGCTGGTGTCGCGTGATTTCTGGCAGGACTGGCTTTTGGCCGGCGGAGCAATCGGGTTTTGCCTGATTGCGGGTCGATTTATCGCGTCTCCCATCGGCGCGCATGTGGAAACCGTCCTGTTGCTTCAGATCACGCTTTCGATTGCTCTCTATCCGCTGATCGCACGGCTGTGCGCGGCGTTGGACCTTAAGGGGCGGCCATGAGCGGCCCCCAACGGTCGGTGACCGAGGCGGCACAGACCTTCACCTTTTCGCGCCGCGCCACAATGATCGGGTTGGCGCAAGCGGGTATTGGCACCATGCTGGCCGGGCGGATGGCGTGGCTGGCTGTCGCCGAAAACGAACGCTATCGGCTGCTGGCCGAAAGCAATCGGGTCAACCTGACGCTCATTCCACCCCGGCGCGGCTGGCTGGTCGACCGCTATGGGCACGCCATTGCCAACAATCGCACGGACTTTCGCATCGACCTTATCCCCGAGCGGATCGAGGACGAAGCGCGCGTGGTGGCGGATCTGGCCCGACTACTGAAGCTCAACCCCAATGAAGTTGAGCGCGTCTTGAAGGATTTGAAGGACGCGCGCGGCCTGCAACCTGTGCCCGTTGCAGAAAACCTTGATTGGGAGCGTTACGCCGCCGTAGTCGTTCGCCAGCCCGAACTGCCGGGCGTCGCGCCGACTCAGGGGTATGCCCGCAACTACCCTGCCGGAGCAGCCGTCGCGCATCTGATCGGCTATGTCGGCGCCGCGACTGCCGAGCAATACAAGGAAACGAAAGACCCGCTTTATCTCGCACCCGGTTTCAAACTAGGCAAGGATGGGCTTGAAAAGGCGCTGGAAAAGTCGCTTCGCGGCATTCCTGGCGCCAAGCGTGTCGAGGTGACTGCGCGCGGTCGCCCCGTTCGGGATCTGGAAACACGCCGCGACGTGCCCGGCGGCACGATCAAGCTGACCATCGACGCCGGGTTACAGGAATATGCCGCCCGGCGGCTGGGCGATGAATCCGGCTCGGCCGTCGTAATCGACGTTCACGATGGCTCGATCCTGGCAATGGCGTCGATGCCTGCCTTCGATCCGAACAGCTTCTCCGACGGCATCAGCCAGCTTGAATGGGACATGCTGAGCGGGGACGATCACCTGCCCTTGATGAACAAGGTGCTTCAGGGCCTGTATCCCCCCGGATCGACGTTCAAGCCGGCCACGGCGCTGGCAGCGCTTCGTGCGGGTGTCGATCCGGATCGGACGGTGCATTGCCCCGGCGGCTATCAGCTGGGCAACCGCTTCTTCCGCTGTCTGGGCCGCCACGGATCGGTCAACCTGCACCGCGCGATTGCCAAGAGCTGCAACACCTATTTCTACACCATGGGCCGCGAGGTTGGCATGGACGCCGTGGCCGAGGCCGCCCGCCAGCTGGGCCTCGGTGCCGAATATCCGCTTCCCTTCCCCTCGCAGCGTTATGGCACCGTGCCAGATCCCGCGTGGAAGCTGCGGAAATATGACCAGAAATGGACTCCGGCGGATACGCTGAACGCGTCCATCGGCCAGGGCTATATTCTGGCCAGCCCGTTGCAGTTGGCGGTACAGGCTTCGCGGATCGCGTCCGGGCGGGCACTGATGCCTCGTATCCTTGCGGACACGCCGATCGTCGCGCCGTCGCTGGATGTGACGCCAGAGCGGATGGCGCTGATCCGGTCCGGCATGGATGAAGTGGTGAATGGCGCGGGTACCGCGGTACGCAGCCGTTTGCGGCTGGATGGCATCCGCATGGGCGGCAAGACCGGTACCGCGCAGGTGCGCCGTATCGCCGGCGGTGCGCGCGGCGGCATGAACGTGCCCTGGAAATATCGCGACCATGGCCTGTTCATCGGCTTTGCGCCGGTGGACGCACCGCGTTACGCCGTTGCTGTCGTGATCGAACACGGTATGTCCGGATCGGGTGCCGCAGCCCCGGTCGCTCGCGATCTGCTCACCTATCTTTTCGATCGCAAACAGGCGCTGGAAACGCTGGAAGCGTTCGAGAAGCAATGGGGCGGCGACCTCACCACGCGAATGGCGGCCAAGGCCGAAGCGTACCGCATCGTGCGACAGGCACCGATCCCTATTGCCACCCCCTCCCCCCAGCCGGAGCCATCGCCGCCCGGGCCAGCTGCGACACCTTCGCCAAGGCCACCGGAATGAGGCTGTCCGAACTGGTCCCCGCGCCGATCGCGCAGCTGCCCTGGCATGTGTTGTTGCTGATCCTGGCGATTGGCGGGTTCGGGACGGTCGTCCTGTTCTCGGCGGCCGGCGGCAGCTTTACGCCATGGGCATGGTCACAGGGACTGCGGCTCGCGGTTTTCATGGGCATGGCGGTCGTACTCTCATGGATTCCGGGACGTTTCTGGGAGACGATCGCCCTGCCCGGCTATGCCATCACGCTGGTCGCACTGATCGCGGTCGAATTGCTGGGCGCGGTCGGCGGCGGCAGCCAGCGATGGCTGGATTTCGGGTTCATCCGCATCCAACCCTCCGAATTCATGAAACTGTTCATGGTGCTGGCCGCGGCACGTCTTTACGCGCTGCTTCCACCCAGTCAGGTGCGGCGCCTGAACGGCATCTGGCCGCCGGCACTGTTGATCGCCATGCCGGCGGGGCTGGTGATGCTGCAACCGGATCTCGGCACCGCGCTGATGATAACCGCCGGCGGGCTGACGGTGATGTTTCTGGCCGGAGTGCCGCTTCGGCTGTTTATCGGCGGGGCGCTGGGCCTTGCCCTGCTGATCCCGATCGCGGTCAATTATCTGCTGCATGAATATCAGCGCAATCGCGTGCTGATCTTCCTGAATCCCGAAAGCGATCCGCTGGGGACCGGTTATCACATCAGCCAGTCCAAGATTGCGATTGGATCGGGGGGCTTGTTCGGGAAGGGCTTCCTGCAGGGAACGCAAAGCCATCTCGACTATCTGCCCGAAGGACATACCGACTTCGTATTCGCGACCATGGCAGAGGAATGGGGGCTGGCCGGCGGCGTGTTGCTGATCCTGGCCTTCATGCTGCTGATACGGTGGGGCATGAACGTCGCCCATCGCGGTCGCACACGCTTTGCGCGGCTGGCGGCGGCTGGGCTGGCGACGACGATCTTCTTTTATGTCGCCATCAACCTGATGATGGTGATGGGTCTGGCGCCTGTGGTCGGCATTCCCCTGCCCCTCGTCAGCTTTGGCGGGTCGGCGCAGATGACGGTGCTGATCTGCGTCGGCATCCTGATGTCGCTGAACCGCGCAACAATGCCACGCCCCGGTTTTCGTCGTCTGATCTGAACTTTTTTGAAAAAGGGGGTTGCCGCCCCATGAGTCGGGTGTTAGTGGCGCGCCTCCCGACGCGGGAACCTCCCGACGCGGGAAGCAGTCGAAAGACGCTCCTGAAACGGTGTGGACGCATAGCTCAGTTGGTAGAGCAGCTGACTCTTAATCAGCGGGTCCTTGGTTCGAGCCCAAGTGCGTCCACCACCTTCACCAGTAAATTCAGTCACTTACAACACTGCCTTCAGCGGGCCCAGTGGCGTCAATTGCGCTAGGTAGCTATCTAGGTAGCACGCCCTTTACCAACCGATTATCCCCCATCGATTTAGTTCTGGGTGGACTACCGGGAATATTTGGAGAGGTGTCGTATTTCCCGGACGGACCAACCTGCGGTCGAACCGTAGCCGGAAAGCGGCTCCTCTCGGTTTCGTTGCGGCGATGAGCAACGTTACTGCCATTATGAATTCGGCCACTGAACAGCCGATCCAGAAGATCACCTTTGAGCGCATGCCTGAGCTGCCCCCTTCTGAGTGGTCCATCGACTATGACAGTCTGGATCAAGGAAGGGACGACGAATGCCTGCCAAGAAGCACAAGCCCGAGGAGATCATCGGCAAGCTGCGTGAGGTTGAGATCATGCTGGGCCAGGGCGGAACGACTGCCGAGGCATGCCGGCGCATCGCAGTCAGCGAGCAGACCTATTACCGCTGGCGCAAGGAATATGGCGGCCTAAAGACAGATCAGGCCCGGCGGATGAAGGATCTGGAGAAAGAGAACCTTCGGCTGCGTCGCGCGATCTCGGACCTGACATTGGACAAGCTGATCCTGCAGGAGGCGGCAAAGGGAAACTTCTGAGCCCCGCACGGCGCCGGCGGTGCATCGACCAGGTGCGGGCGGTGCTGGATGTGTCCGAGCGGCGGGTATGCCGCGTGCTCGGCCAGCATCGGTCGACACAGCGGAAAATGCCGTGTGGGGCAGATGACGAGGAGGCGCTGACGGACGACATCGTCGCGCTGGCCAGGCAGTACGGGCGCTACGGCTATCGCCGGGTGACGGCATTGCTGCATGCGGCCGGCTGGTCGGTGAACCACAAACGGGTGGAACGGATCTGGCGACGCGAGGGGCTGAAGGTGCCCCAGCGTCAGCCAAAACGCGGTCGGCTGTGGTTGAACGATGGCTCGTGTATTCGGCTGCGACCGGAGTATCCTGGGCATGTCTGGGCGTATGACTTTGTGGAGGCGAGGACGCACGACGGGCGTAAGTTCCGCATCCTCACGATCATCGACGAGGCCAGCCGCGAGTGCCTGGCGCTGGTGGTCGCCCGCCAGCTCCGCCACGAAGATGTGCTGGCGGCCCTGGCCGAGCTGTTCATTGACCGGGGCCCACCTGCACATATCAGATCGGACAACGTCCTATGTCGGGAAGCAGCGGCGGGTTTTGGCCAGCAGATATCCATGCGCCGACAACCATCGGCGCGGCATGCAATCTGAGCCAGATGGCTCCCACCGTCAACGGGATCGCTC
>NZ_JBGGWB010000013.1 GCF_041321155.1 Sphingomonas sp. IW22
CTTTAGATACCTGCTGACCGACCATGGCTTGCCCTGATGAAGCCTGCGGCCGCTTCGCGGCCTTGCCTTCATCAGGGCCATAGCGGCCCCCGAACCAGCGCTTCCCAATGTGCTACGGCACCGAGCTGACCAGCCTGGCGATCCTGAGATGGACGCAGGAACGGCCTCTCGAGTGGCACTACATCGCGCCGGGCAAGCCGCAGCAGAACGGCTACGTCGAGAGCTTCAACGGCCGCCTGCGTGACGAATGCCTCAACGAGAGGCTGTTCGTGTCGCTCGGCCATGCCCGCTCGGTGCTGCGGCTCTGGCGCGACGATTACAACCATGTGCGGCCGCATAGTGGTGTTGGCGGGCTGACGCCCGCCGATGCTGCCAGGCGGGTTGTGCAACACCGCCCCGAGGGGCACCATACCAACCCCGGACTCCAGTTATGACTGGTAGAGCTTTGGGGAGCACGTCATCGATCATCCAGCGCGCGTTCGATCGTGGCGCTCTGCCCGACCTCACAGCCGAGGATCTGGCGCGGCTGCTCAAGGGCATCAGCGCGCACTCGACGCGGATCGGGCTGAACCAGGATCTGTTTGCGAGCGGAGAGGATCTGGCTGGGATCATGGATGCATTGCGGTGGAAGTCACCGCGAATGCCACTCGCCTATAATCGCAACCTTGCTGCAGAGCAGGGCGCAGCGGGCAGGCTGATGGCGAAGATCGGCTGATGGGGTCGCTGGTCGACTCGATTGCAGGAGGGCGTCGCTCCCCAAGCAACCTCATCGGACCGGCATGAGCTTATGGAGCTGGCCGGTGGCCCTTGCCAGCAGCGGCACAATGGTCCGTGTTTCAGGGAAGGGGGCTTGAGATCGCCTTGATGGCCTTCAATCCCGTTCCAAAACGAGCGATCGCGTCCCTGTTTCTCTCCAGCTCGCCATAGGGCAGATAGGCGAAGTCGAGATCGGCAATACGGCTGAAAGCCGGGCGACGGAGTTGCGCGCGAACGTCCTGCTCGCGCGCATTCGGTGCGACCAGGAATAGCCCGGCGGCAGCGTGCAGATCGCTCCCCGACAGCGCCAGATCGAGCATGCGCACGATCCCCGAGTAGATCGAGGTCGAATGTTCAACCTCGAACGCGGCGGCGACGCCGTCGCCACCCTTCGCCAGCCACAACACGTCGATGAGGCGGATCGAGTCCGCTCCGGGAGAGGTCGCAATGGCGTCTGGAAGGCGCTCGAGGCATCCCTGTCCAAGCGGGCAGCCAGCGTGAAGTCGACCGCGGTCATTGGCGGCGATCCACACATCGTAACCGAGGGCATGGCCGAGGTCGCGCAGCCAGGCCTGGATTTCGGCGTGCGTGCGATCGGTTTCGCCCTGCGCGGCGGCTGTCTTGTCGAGCCGGCTTGCCTCCGCTCTGGCATGTTCCAATCTGCCGAGCCAGTCGTCGGCCGCCGTTGCGTCATCCTCCAGCGGTGGCGCGGGATAGCGGCCCGAGCCAATGTCGAACAACAGTCCGCCGATCGCGCCGAGATCGTTGGAGAGCAACTCGCGGTAACGGTCGTTGAGGTCGAGGATGCCGGCGCGCATGGCGAGAAAATGATCCCATGACCCGAGCTTCACCTTGGCGCCGGTGACGGCATTGTAGCCCTTGACGATCGCGGTATTGAAGGGCGGCACCAGCGTCGGGTGAAGGAAATAGAGCAGGTTGGCCGCCGCCGGCCCCAGCCCCTTGATCTTGAGCGCGTCTATGCTGCGGATGTGGCTGATGATCTCCTCGGCGGTATCGCAGCACGAGCAATTGTCGAGCAGGCGACCGAACGCCCGCTGGTTGTCCGGGCTTTCGTAGATGTCTGGAATGCGCAGCTTGGGCTTCCACAGCCAGGCATGGTCGGCGCCCTTGAAGATCTGCCGCTGTTCGGCGATCGAGTGGACAACCGTTTCCAGTGACGAGCCGCGATAGGCGACGCCGAACCGCCCACTTTCGATTTCTGCGACCACCTGCTGCAGCCCGCGACGGATGGAGCGGAAGTTTTTCAGCCGTTCGTCCCACAGAAACCAGGAGCGATAGGTGGCGCCGGGATCGTCTCGCCAACGACGGACAAGCTCGCTCACGAGATCATGATGTGTCGCGGGTAACAAGGTCATACTGGCTGGGTCATCTAAACTGGGCTCCTTGCCGTTCAGGCTATCGCGAGCAAGGGCGGCTTGCACGTTCAATGTGCGATCCGCGAAGCGTGCTCAAATTGTCGGTGATCGCGCAGGGAAATGCCGCTGGCATTGGGCGTTGCCGGTCGCAACCGTCGACCGGGCGCACAGCCAGGCAGACGGCCGGCACGGGCGTCGCCGCCCGGGAGCGGCGACGCAACCAGCTTTTTCCGGTCGAACTTAGCGGATCACTGCTTTGCGATCGCGGTGACCTCGCTATCGCTGCCCTTGAGCGAGAGGTCGAAATCGACCTTGTCGCCGACCTTGACCGCATCGGTGATCGACGGCGCGGCCTTGAACGCCATCGTCATCGCGGGCCACTTGGCCTCCGGGATCGGACCATGATCGAGCGTGATCGTGCCTGCCGCCTTGTCGATCGCGGTGACGGTGCCATGGCCCTTGGCCTTGATCGCGGCGTTCGCGTCAGGCGCCATCGACATGTTGCCCATGTCGCCGCTCATGGTCGCGGCGGGCGCCGCCTCGTTGGTCTCAGTCGCAACGGGGGCCTCCGCCTTCTTGCCGCACGCGGCAGTCAGGGCGGCGAGGCCGAGGGCAATGGTCAGTCGTGCATGGTTCATCGTCTTCTCCTTCATGATGAAACGGGTTGAGGGATGGGATCGGTCTTGGGCCGGCGCAACAGCAGGTAGGCGGCGGGCAGGACGAACATTGAGAGCAAGGGCGCGGTCAGCATGCCGCCGATCATCGGCGCGGCAATCCGGCTCATGACCTCCGAACCCGCGCCTGATCCCAGCAGGATCGGCAGCAGGCCGGCCAGGATCACCGCCACCGTCATCGCCTTGGGACGGACGCGCAGCAGCGCGCCTTCGCGCACGGCGGCCTCGACCTCGGCAGCGTCCGGATGTGCGCCGCGCTCGGCCAGCGCGTTCTTGAGATAGATCAGCATCACCACCCCGAACTCGGCGGAGACGCCGGCGAGCGCGATGAACCCGACCCCGGTGGCGACCGACTGGTTGAACCCCAGCAGATAAAGCGTCCAGATGCCGCCGGTCAGCGCAAACGGCAGCGTCCCCATGATCAGCGCCGCCTCGTCGAAGCGGCCGAAGATGAGGTAGAGCAGCACGAAGATGATCAGCAGCGTCGCGGGCACGACCAGCTTCAAGCGGTCGACCGCGCGCTCGAGATATTCGAACTGGCCAGAGTAAGCGATGCTGACCCCAGGCGAGAGCCTGACCTGTTTCGCCACCGCACGCTGCAGATCGCCGACCACCGAGGCAAGATCGCGCCCGCGCACATCGACGTAGACCCAGGTCGAAGGCCGGGCATTCTCGGTCTTGAGCATCGGCGGTCCCTCGGCGATCGAGACGTTTGCCACGGTGCCCAAGGTGATCTGCTGGCCCGCGGGCGTCAGGATCGGTAGCGCCCGCAGCCTTTCGAGGCTGTCGCGCAATTCGCGCGGATAGCGCACGCTGATCGGATAGCGGGCGAGGCCCTCGACCGTCTCGCCGATCGTCTCGCCGCCGATCGCGCCGGAGACGATGGCCTGGACGTCGGCGATGTTGAGCCCGAACCGCGCGGCGGCGGCGCGGTCTATGTCGACATCGACATAGCGTCCGCCGGTCAGCCGCTCGGCGAGCGCCGAGCTGACGCCGGGCACGCTCCTGGCCACGGTCTCGACATCATGCGCGATGCGGTCGAGCTCGGCGAGGTCACTGCCCGACACCTTGACCCCGATCGGGCTCTTGATGCCCGTCGCGAGCATGTCGATGCGGTTGCGGATCGGCGGCACCCAGATATTGGCGAGACCCGGAAGCTTCACCCGGCGATCGAGCTCGTCGACAAGGCGTTCGGGCGTCATGCCCGACCGCCACTGGTCGCGGGGCTTGAACTGGATCGTCGTCTCGAACATTTCGAGCGGCGCGGGATCGGTCGCGGTCTCGGCGCGGCCGGCCTTGCCGAACACGCTTTCGACTTCGGGCACGGTCTTGATCAGGCGGTCGGTCTGCTGGAGCAGCTCACTCGCCTTGGCGGCCGAGAGGCCCGGCAGCGCCGAGGGCATGTAGAGCAGGTCGCCCTCGTCGAGATTGGGCATGAACTCGCCGCCGAGCCGGCTGAGCGGCCAGGCCGTGGTGGCGAAC
Source organism: Sphingomonas sp. IW22 (assembly GCF_041321155.1). Lineage (GTDB taxonomy): Bacteria > Pseudomonadota > Alphaproteobacteria > Sphingomonadales > Sphingomonadaceae > Sphingomonas. The sequence goes on from NZ_JBGGWB010000013.1 coordinate 4,289, forward strand.
ACCAGAGCCGCGATCAGCAGCACTGCCTTGGGCCGCTTCATCGTCCAGTCGATCGCGGGCCGGTAGATATTGGTGAGCCAGCGATTGACCGGATTGGCCTGCTCGGCCGGAATGCGGCCCCGGATCAGCCAGCCCATCAGGATCGGCACCAGGGTCACCGACAGGGTCGCGGCCGCGCCCATCGCATAGGTCTTGGTGAAGGCGAGCGGCGCGAACAGCCGGCCTTCCTGCGCCTCCAGGGTGAAGACCGGAATGAACGACAGCGTGATGATCAGCAGGCTGAAGAACAGCGCCGGCCCGACCTCGGCCGCCGCCTCGGTGACGACGATCCAGCGCATCTCGCCATCGAGATGTCTGTCCGGGTGATCCTGCTCCCAGCGTTCGATCCTCTTGTGGGCGTTCTCGATCATGACGACCGCCGCATCCACCATCGCGCCGATGGCGATGGCGATGCCGCCCAGCGACATGATGTTGGCGTTCACCCCCTGGAACCGCATCACGACGAACGCGGCCAGCACACCGAGCGGCAAGGTCAGGATCGCGACCAGCGCCGAGCGGACGTGCCAGAGGAACAGGGCGCAGACCAATGCGACGACGATGAACTCCTCGACCAGCTTGCGGGTGAGGTTCTCGACCGCGCGATCGATCAGCTGCGAGCGGTCATAGACCGTGACCACCTCGACGCCCGGCGGCAGGCTTTTCCTGAGATCGGCGAGCTTGTCCTTGACCGCCGCGATGGTCTCACGGGCGTTCTTGCCTGACCGAAGAATAACGACGCCGCCGGCGACCTCGCCTTCGCCGTTCAGTTCGGCGATGCCGCGCCGCATCTCGGGGCCGACCTGGATCGTGGCGACATCGCCGAGCCGGACGGGCACGCCGCCCGCCGCAGTCTTGAGCGGGATTGCCCGGAAATCGTCGAGCGTTTTCAGATAGCCCGAGGCGCGGACCATATATTCGGCCTCGGCCATTTCCAGCACCGAGCCGCCGGCTTCCTGATTGGCTTGGCTGATCGCCTGCACTGCCTGGGCGTGGGTTACGCCGTAGGCCGCGAGCTTCACCGGATCGAGCAGCACCTGGTACTGCTTGACCATGCCGCCGATGCTGGCGACTTCGGCCACGCCGGTCACGGTCTTCAGCTCGTAGCGCAGGAACCAGTCCTGCAACCCGCGAAGCTGCGAGAGATCGTGCCGGCCGGTGCGGTCGACCAGCGCATATTCATAGACCCAGCCGACCCCGGTCGCGTCCGGCCCGAGCGCGCTGCGGGCGCTGGCCGGCAACCGACCCTGGACCTGGTTGAGATATTCGAGCACGCGGCTGCGCGCCCAGTAGAGATCGGTGCCGTCCTCGAAGATCACATAGACGAAGCTGTCGCCGAAGAAGCTATAGCCGCGCACCGTCTTGGCGCCGGGCACCGACAGCATGGTGGTGGTGAGCGGATAGGTGATCTGGTTCTCGACGATCTGCGGCGCCTGACCCGGATAGGAAGTGCGGATCACGACCTGCACGTCGGAAAGATCGGGCAGCGCGTCGATCGGGGTCGAGCGCACCGCCCACAGGCCCGCGCCGACCAGCGCGAGCATGCCGAGCACGACGAAGAAGCGGTTCCTCACCGACCAGCGGATGAGATGGGCGATCACTGGCCCGCCACCTTCGCCATATGCCGCAGCGTCGGTCCCGCCGGGGGCCGGTCGAACCCGAACCGGACCCGGTCACCCGCCTTGAAGCCGCGCGCGATGCCCGGATTGGCGAGCGCGAAGGTCATCGTCATCGCCGGCCAGTCGAGCGCGGGAACGGGCTCGTGGCTGAGCGTCACCGAATTGGCCGTGATCCGCTCGATCTTGCCCGTCGTCTCGTACAGCGTGGCTTTCGACGCCGGCGCGGCGATGGTCGCCGATGCCGCACCGCCGCCGATCGGCCGCGCCTCGATTCCCGACAGGCTCGCCTCGGAATCGATCAGGAACTGCCCCGAGACGACGACGTTCTCGCCGGGCGACAGGCCGGCAAGGATCTCGGTCTCGCCGCCTGCCTCGCGGCCGATGCGGACCTCGGCGGGATGATAGCGCCCGTCGCCTGCGGCCAGCATGACGAGCGTGCGCCTGCCCGTGCGGATCACCGCTTCGCTCGGCACCAGCAGCGCCGGCTTGGCATCGTCGCCAAGCGCGACGCTGGCGAACATGCCCGGCCGCAACCGGCCGTCCCGGTTGGGCAGCTCGATCCGCACGGTGAGCGTGCGGCTGTCGGCCTGCGTGGTCGGCAGGATCGCGATCACCCGGCCGGCGAAGCGCTCGCCGGGGAAGCCCGCCAGCGTGGTGCTGGCATTCTGGCCGACCCGGACATCGCCCGCGCGCGCTTCGGGCACCGCGGCATTGAGCCAGACGGTGCCGAGCCCGCTTACCTGGGCGAGCGTCTGGCCCATGGCGAGCGTCACGCCGGCACGGGCGTCGAGCGTCTGGATCGTGCCCGAGATCGGCGTCGTGATCGTCACCACGCCGTTCGGGCGTCCGCTCCGCTCGACGCTGGCGATGAGGCCGTCGGACATGCCCATCAGCCGCAGTCGCTGGCGCGCGGCCGCGGTGAGGTCGGGCTTGCCGAGCCGCCTGACGCTCAGATATTCGGTCTGCGCGCCGCCCCATTCGGGCAGGAGCAGGTCCGCGATCGGCGCGCCGGCGCGGACCACGTCCCCGGGCGCTCGCGCATAGACGCGGCTCACGAACCCGCCCGAACGCGCCTGGATGACGGCGACGTCGCGCTGGTTGAAGTCGATCGTGCCGGTGACCTCGAGGGCCGAGGCAAGGCTGCCCATCTTCGCCGCGACGACCCGCAATCCCAGGCTCTGCCGCGCGGCGGGATCGACGGCGACCGTGGGGGCCGCGCCGGCGCTTCCTCCGTCCGCGTATCGCGGCACGAGCTGCATATCCATGAAGGGCGACTTGCCGGGCTTGTCGAACTTCTGGTTGGGGAACATCGGATCGTACCAGTAAAGGACTTTGCCTGCCCCGGCGGGCGTGGTCGCCTCCGATTGCGGTGCCTGGCGATGGCCAGCCCAATAGCCTGTGCCGCCGGCCAGCAGCGCGACAGCCAGGATCGATGCGCCCCAGCGCAGCGCGGATTTATCGAGCGTCATGGCCGCTCCTCCCCATAGGTGATAGTGATGCGGACCGCGTCGCGCGCGACGTCGGCTTCGCGGTTGAGCGCCTCGACCTCGGCCTCCGCGAGCCCGAGCGTCGTGAGCAGCGCGGCGCCAAGGTCGAGCTTGCCGGCGCCATAGCTGTCGCGGTCGAGCTCGGCGCGGTGCCTGGCGAGTGGCACCAGCGTCTCGCGGGCATTGCGCAACCGGGAGAGATGCATGGCATGGTCTGCGAGATCGGCGTCGAGCTGCGCCACCAGCTCGCGGCGGATCGCCTCGCGGTCGAACCGACCCCCTTGCGCAAGGCTCTCGCTTGCAGCGATCCTGGGGTTCTGGCGCTTGCCGGCGAACAGCGGCAGGTCGATCGACACGCCGACCGAGGCCATGTCGCCGTACATGGGATCGCGCCGGCCATAGGTGACGCCGACCTTCCAGTCGGGGCGCTTGTCGGCGCGCGCGAGACGCACGTCCGCTTCGGCGACTGCGATCCGCGCGTCCTGCGCGCGCAGGGCGGGAAGCGCATCGATCCCGGCCCGCAGCCGGATCGGATCGACATCGAGCATCGGCGGGTCGCCCGTCGCCTGCGGGTCGGGGTCGCCGGTATAGCGCGCGAGCCGGGCCCGCGCCTGCGCCACCACCGCAGCCATCTCGGCGCGGCGATCGGCGAGGGCGGCGCGGAGCTGGTCGGGCTCGAGCGCCTGGCTCGGGCGCGCGCTGCCCGACGCCAGGCGTGCGGTCACGGTCTTCTGCAGGTCGTCGAGGCTGGCATCGAGCAGGTCGAGCTGCCGGAGCCGGCGTTCTCCATAATAGAGATCGACCCAGGCGAGGGCGGTCTCGAGCCGCACGTTGCGGCCTTCGACCAGCTCGCCCGCCTCGGCGATACCGATATCGGCCGCGGCGCGCGCGGCGCGTGCATGGCGCTTGGCGAGATTGGGGAAGGTCTGGCTGAACCCGATCGTCGCCATAGTGAAATCGTCGCGCGTGAAGCTGCCGGCATTGGGGCCGCTCACCGGGAAGTTCTGCAGGCCCAGGTCGAGCGTCGGATCGGGCAGGCGATCGGCCGCGACCGCCGAAGAGCGGGCGCCGGCTGTCGCCGCCGCGCGCGCCTTGAGGCTTGGCGCGTTGGCGGCAGCGAGCCTCACTGCCTGCTCGTAGGTGAGCGGGCCGGCCGACACCGGCACGGCCCAGGCGCTCGCAAGCGTCGCACCGATAGAGAGCAACAGGCGTCGCACAGCGCGCCTCGGCATCATGATCATGGATATCATCCCCTCATGACAGAGGCGGCGCGCCAAGATGTGACGCGCCGCTCCGGAGCGGGTTTAGCCCTTGTCCGACCTGACTGCGCCGCGCATGCAGTCGGCGGCGCTTGCCTGCATCATCGCGCAATCGCAGCTGGCCATGTCCCGGCTGTCGGGCACCCATATGCGGACACGCGCAGGGCCAGTCGCCCGCGGACCATATTGCGGCGCCGACCGCCATTCCCAATGGCCTTGCGGCGTGCGGCTCGCGTCGGTTGCAAGCGCAGGCGCGGCGAGACTGAGGGCCGCCACAAGGGCGGCCGGAAGCAGTTTGATCATCACGAAAACCTTTGACTGAAAAGAAGGAAACCGGGCGCGCACGCATCGATCGATGCGCGCAGCCCGTGCTCGTTCAATCAGGCAAGGCTGGTGGGAGGATCCGGCTCGGGCGCAACCGCCTTGCAGGTCAATATCGTGTCGGTCGTCCAGAAGCTGGGCGCGTCGTAGAGACGCGCAGGCGCAACGCCGCCTGCCAGGTCCGCTGCGACCAGCGGGATCACGCACCCCATCGCGGCGATGCAATCGAGCGTCAGGCCCTTGCAGGGCTTTTCGCTGGGCGCAGGCTGCTGCTTGGCCATCATCGCCATGCAGTCCGCATCCATGCCCTTGGCCAGCGGCGCGCCTGCCGCCTGCGGCACGCTGTGCGCGGCCGCCATCTGGGCTCCGAAGAGACCGGACAGCGCTCCGATGACGAGCAGGAGGGCGAGCAGGCGTTTCACGGGCCTCGATATCTAGCGGGTTTCGCGGGCGCAGCCAACCAAAGTCTCGCGCCGCGCGGATTTTGAAGTGCTGACGGCTGATTCCGTCAACTCCGCGTCAATAAAGATCCGGCCCGGGGAAGAAGATCGGCTGCGGCCTCTACGTATATCGAGGCTGGACCCGGGACCGTAGTCCCAAGCCTGAAGAGACGCTCTTCCCCTCGGCAAAGTCCGGGCGGTGGCTTACCATCCAAGGAGGTGAATATGGTCAGAAAAACTCTCATGGTCGCGCTTGCCGGCATTTCGATGCTTGCTGCCGTCCCCGCTATGGCCCAGGGCATCGGGCACAGCCTGTTCATGCGCGGCTCGATCGTCGACACGGGCAGCAACGGCACGGTCGTCTGCATCGGCAAGGCCGATGGCGCCGAGGTCGGCCAGAAGCTCGAGGTCTATCGCGTCGTGACCCATCCGGGTCCGTCCAAGGGCGTGGCGCCGACCTATCACCGCCAGCTCGTCGGCCATGTGACGATCGACCATATCTTTGACGATCACTTCGCGCACGTGTCCGTCGCCGACGGCACGCCTGCCAGGCACGACATCGTCGAGCTTCGCAAGAACTGACAAGCCGGTGGCCCGGCGGCACGGGCTGCCCTGCGACGCGTCGGGGCAGCGGGCCGCCGGCGACGAGGAGACCGTTCGGGGTCAAAGCGAAACCGCTTGACCCTGGACCATGGTCCAACCGGCATGATCGAGCGGATGACATGGGCAATTTCAAGATCGGCGAACTGGCCGCGGCCGCAGGCGTGGGGCGGGATACGATCCGCTATTATGAGCGGATGGGCCTGCTGCGCGAGCCCGCGCGCACGGCAGCGGGCTACAGGCTCTACGACGCGACCGACCTCGAGCGCGTCAATTTCATCCGCTCGGCGCAGGAGCTTGGTTTCACACTCGAACAGGCCCGGCAGCTGCTGGCGCTCAGGGCGTCGGACACCGCGCATGCCCAGGCCGTGCTCGATATCACGCTTGCCAAGATCGCGGACGCCGAAGCCCGGCTCGAGCGCCTGTCGGATATCCGCGACATGCTGCGGATGCTCGCCGACGAATGCCCGGGCGAAGTGCCGGTCTCCGATTGCCCGATCCTCGCCTTCCTGACGGCGCGGCGGAAAGACCAGCAGCATAACAAGAAACATCAGGCAGCGCAGGACGAACGATCACCACGAGCGAAAGGGGTTTTGTCATGAAGAAAATGCGTTTGATCGCCGTCCTCACGCCGGCGCTGCTTCTAGGCGCCTGTGTGACCACGCGGCCGACCTCGGCGCAGGTCGAGAGTTGCCGGGCGATGGAGGGCAATATGGGTCTCCAGACGCCGCATGATCATGGCGAGATGAAGGGGCAGGGGCGCAACCCGATGAACCTCTCGCACGACCGGTGTCTCCGGATTCTGCGCAGCGCGCAATGAGCCGGTCCGGACGCCCGGGATGGCGCCCGGACACAGTTTTCAAGCCAAGGAGCAAAGCCATGATCGACCATGCGAAGAAAGCCCTTCCACTTGTCGGCGGAAGCCTGTTGCTGGCGCTCGCGCTTTCGGGCTGCGACCGCCAGGCCGACCAGACGGTGCCGCCCGCGGCGAACAGCGTCGCCGCCACCCCGGTCCTGACCGACAGCGGCAACGCTGCAGACGCGGCGCCGATGGACGCGATGAGCAACCAGGCCGAGATGGAGCGGCATCACCGTCAGGCGATGGACCATGACGCGATGCGCGCCGGGGCCGGCAACCAGACCGCGCCGGCACCCGATCCCGCGCCGGGCAATGCGGCGATGCCGATGAAGGATATGTAGGCTCGCACACTAAGGGGATGAGGATGTCCAGGCGGATCAGCCTTCGACGCTTGAGCCTCGGCTGCGCAATCGCTCTCAGCCTGTCCGCGAGCGCGGGCGCGCAGGAGGGCGAGGATCATGCCGCGCATCATGGCGCAGGCATGCCGGCCGGCGGGGGCATGTCCGCACCGGCAGAGCCGGGGTCGTCGGACATGGCGAAGATGATGAACCCCATGATGGATCGCATGATCAATGGGGAAGGGGAGAATGAGCACGGCCACGAATCGCGCCGGACCGGCTTCATCTCGCAGCTGCTCGCCTTTCCCGCGCTTGACGAAGCGGCAAGGCAGCGGGTCGCTGCGCAGGCCGGCGAACGGGTAAGCACGGGTCTGGCGATGATCAACGCCGCCTCGGCCGACGGCGCGCGTGCGACCACGGTCTCGGCCCGGCTCGATGCGGCGCGGCGCCTGCGCGAGGGAACCGACCTGTTCCGCTCCGGCACCGCCGCGCAGGGCGCGATCGGGGGCTTGCAGCCGCCCCGGGAGGTCGGGCTTGCCTGGCTGCGCGATCAGCTCGACATCGACCAGGCCGCGCCCGGCCATGCCGATCACTGGTTCGGCATCTCGCCCTCGCACCTCCTTCTCATGCTGTTCCTGGGGCTGGTGAGCGCCACGCTTATCGCGCTGCAGATCTTCCGCCTACGGCGGATCGGGGCGATCGCCGGCGGTGTCGCCACCGCCAAGGTTCCAGCAAAGCCGGAGCCGAAGGCTGCCCCTCCCGCTACCAGGGTTGCGCCCGCGCCTGCACCCGTTGCCGACAGCGCCGGGCTCGCGCCGAGCAATGCGGCCGCACCCGCTGGGGCGTCGCTGCGCAAGCCCAAAAGCTGGGCGGGGCAGCTGCGCGTGGTCCAGATCGTGCGAGAGACGCCGAGCGTGCTGACCTTCCGGCTCGCGGACCCGACCGCCGACCGGCTGCCGTTCGACTTCCTGCCGGGCCAGTTCCTGCAGGTCGAGGTAGAGCCCGAAGCGGGCAAGACCGCGCGCCGTTCCTACACGATCGCCTCTTCGCCGACCCAGCGGGCCTATGTCGAACTGACGGTCAAGCGCGAGGAGCAGGGCGTGGTCTCGCGACACCTGCACGACAAGGTCGTCGCCGACGATCTGCTGAAGGTCAGCGGACCGTTCGGCGCCTTCACCTTCACGGGAACGGATGCGCAGAGCATCGTGCTGATCGCGGGCGGGGTCGGCATCACCCCGATGATGTCGGTGCTGCGCTATCTCACCGACACCGCGTGGAAGGGCGATATCTTCTTCTTCTACGGCGCTCGGTCGACCGAGGAATTCGTGTTCCGCGACGAGCTCGAGCGGCTCGAACGCCGTTTTCCCAACCTCCATGTCGTCGCCGCGATGCAGCGCGCGCCCGGCACCGTCTGGATGGGCCCCGAAGGGCCGATCACCCGCGAGATGATCCTGGCCGCGGTGCCGGAGATCGCGAGCCGGCGGATCCATATGTGCGGCCCGCCGGCGATGATGGGCGCGATGCGCGGCGTGCTGGCGGAACTTGGCGTCCCCGAAGCGCAGCTGCACACCGAGGCGTTCGGTCCGGCCTCGCTGCCGGCCGACCACGAGGATCTCGAGGTCAAACCCGCGCCCGCGCCAGCGGATAAGCCGGCCCCGAGCGCCGAGGTGGCGCCGAGCACGGTGACCTTCTCCGTGTCGGGGGTGTCGGCGGCCTTGCCCGCGGACGAGACCGTGCTCGAGGCGGCCGAGGGCGCGGGCGTCGAGATCTCCTATGCCTGCCGTGCGGGCACATGCGGCGCCTGCGTGGTCAAGCTGCTGCAGGGCGAGGTAACGATGGAGGTCGAGTCCGGCCTCGCGCCCGCCGACAAGGCGCAGGGCTATGTGCTCGCGTGCCAGGCGAAGGGCACGGGCACGCCGCTCGTGGTCGAAGCCTGATGCGCGAACGCAGCGACATCGCCGTCGGCCTGCTGGTCGCATTCCTGCTGCTGTTCCCGTTCGGCTACCTCGTGCATGTGTCACCGCGCTTTCCGGGCAGCCTCGCTGGCGGGATCATCGGGATCGCAGCGCTCGTGCTGATGCTGCTGACGCTTCCCTATGTCGCGGCCAAGCACATCGCCTGGGTCGACAAAGTGCTCTCCCGGCTCGTCAGCAAGCCTACCCTGCTCGCCATCCACATCTATGCCGGCGTGCTGGCGCCGATCCTGGGTCTGGTCCACGCCGCGCACAAGCTCGAAAGCCCGGTCGGACTGCTTCTGACCGTCCTCCTGCTGATGACGGTCATCACCGGCTTCATCGGCCGCTACCTGCTTGCCCAGCTTGGTCGGGCGCTGCGCGGACGCAGGTCGGAACTGGCCTCGCTTCGCGCCGCCTTCCTTGAGGAGCCGGCGGCGCCGGCGCAGGCCGATACCGCAGCCGCGCCGCTGTCGGGCTGGAGGCGCTATCTGTTCGTCGCCGGGGATGCGCCCGCGGGCCAGCACCCCCAGAACAGGGCGGGGATCGCCGCGGCGCTGGCCGATACCGAATTCGCGATCCGCGCCGAAGAGGCGACCAACACCCTGTTCGCGCGATGGCGGTTCCTGCACATCCTGCTGGGCTGTCTCATCTTCGCGCTGCTCGCGCTCCACGTCGGCGCGGCGATCTATTACGGGCTGCGCTGGCTATGAGCTGGCAGCGTCTTTCCTATGCCGTCTTCATCGCAGCCCTGCTGGTGATGGTCGCCGCGGTCGCGATCCGGATGCGATCGGACGCGCCGAGGGATGCCGGCTTGGTGGCGCAGCTCGTCTCGCCCGGCCCGCTCTCGAGCGCGCACCAGTCCTTCGCCGGCCAATGCACGGCCTGCCACACGCCGGGCAAGGGAGTCGAAACCCGAACCTGTCTCACCTGCCATGCAGGCACGGATTTCGGGACGAAGCAGTCGACGCAGTTCCACGCGAAAGCGACGCAGTGCACCTCCTGCCACGTCGAACATGAGGGAGAGCGCGGCATCATCCGCATGGATCACGCCGCGTTGCTCGACATGGCAAAGTGGCGGCAGCCTTTGGCGGGCATGTCGACAAACACTCGAAGCCTGACCCCCGAGACCGCGCTCAATTGCGCGAGCTGCCATGCGTTCCGCGATCCGCACCAGGGCCTGTTCGGCACCGACTGCGCGAGTTGTCACAAGACCGACAGCTGGAAGATCGCCAATTATCGCCATCCATCGGTCAATTCGACGCAGTGCGCCGAGTGCCACAAGGCGCCGCCGAGTCACTTCATGGAGCATTTCAGCATGGTCTCGCAGCGCGCAGCCGGATCGAAGGCGCGCGTCGATCAATGCTATGCCTGTCATGCCACCGACAGCTTCAACAATATCCGCAAGCGAGGCTGGTATGATCACCATTGAGGCCGACTGGCTGAGCGCCTTCTTCCGGCTCGCGGTGATCGGCCTGGAACTGGCGGGCACGCTGACCATCCTGGTCGGCGCGGGGCTCGCAACCTTTCTGTTTGCGCGGCGGGCGAGGGCGGGCGACCGAACCGAGGCCTATAGCGCGTTCCGCTCGGCGCTCGGCCGCAGCATCCTGCTCGGCCTGGAATTTCTGGTCGCCGGCGACATCGTCAAGTCGCTGGTGATCAACCCAACGCTCGACGATCTCATCGTTCTGGCCGGGCTGGTGCTGGTGCGGACCTTCCTGAGCATCTCGCTCGGGGTCGAGATCAATGGCCACTGGCCCTGGGAGGAAACCCGGATGGCGCGGGAGAAGGCGCGTGCGGCGTCGGATGGGTCGCCTGCGACGGCTGAGGCCGCCGGATGCGGCACAGCGCTCAAGGGATAGCAGATGGGAGGTGCATGATGATCGAGAGACGCGAATTGCTGATGGCCGGCGCCGGCCTTGCCGCCGCCGGAACGCTGGCTGTGCCGGCGGCGGCGCAGCAGCATCGAATGGAAGGGATGGCGATGTCGATGACGGACTGCATCGACGATTGCGTGGCTTCGCACCGCATGTGCCTGGAAACCGCCGCTTGGCTGACGAAGCAAGGCGGCGCGTCAGCTACGGCGTCGCTGATCGCCATGCTGAACGACTGTGCGGAACTGTGCCAGGCGACCGCCAACTCGATGCTGCGGGAATCTGCCCTGCACCGCATCGTCTGCCGCGCCTGCGCCGACGCTTGCGAGCGCTGCGCCGAGGAATGCGGACGCCATAGCGCGGACCAGCGGATCGCGCGTTGCTCGGCCACCTGCAAGAAATGCGCGGCGAGCTGCCGAACGATGGCGGACATGTCGAGCTGAGCGGCGCGCTTCGCACGTGCCCCACATAGTCACGTTCAGGCCAGAGCCCCCGGTCACAGCTTGTGTGTCCGACAACTACGCCAGGACAGCGATCATGGCACGTGGCACAAAGTCCGAGTATCCGGCAACGGCGGAAATCATCGCACCCGCCATCGCCGGAGCCTTCCGTGCCGCCACCCGATAGTCGGGTAATGCCGAGCACCATCTTTACGATTGCGTGAACGCTCCACGGTCGATCTGTATTGGAGAAGTCAGTGTCAACCGCCGAATTTGTCAACCGGCTACCCGAATTGCTCCGCCCCAATCCAGCAAGGGTAGTGATCAGACCCTATATGCCGTCGACGGAAACCTATAAATATGCGGTACCGGATCAGCCACGTGCGCAGCGCATCGCCGACCGCGTCCTGGCGCTCGACCCAGCATCGCTCCACGATGAGTTGCAACGCATTCTTGATGATTTCTCGGGAAGGCATCGTGAGGTTCCGTCCCTGTTTTTGCGGCGGTTCCACGAGGTTGATGGCATCATCGTCTGTGATTGCGAGGTCACCCATGAACAGGCGCTCTTGATCGGTGCCCATTTTTGCAACGAATATTCCTATGAGGCAGCAGCGCTTTTCAATCCGAGCATCGTCCTGCATCCTGACCAGTCTGCTGTACCTGAAAACTCTCTCCGATTCATTCTTTCCCTGCGAGGCGTGGGCGAGGGGCATATCTCCTCCGTCACCTTTCGCACCGGGTTTTGCGCCGCGGACGGAACCATAGCAATCAATCCTCCGAGCCCCATGCCGCTCGTGCTGGAGACTGAAAACATCTCCGGCGAGGACGGGCCGGACGCGGGCATTCGGATCAAGTGCGATGGCAGCCACGATCTCTCGGAGATCGTGATCTTTCCGACAACCCCCAGCCAGCGTGGTGGCATCGAAGACCTTCGCTTGGTCCGCTTCCTGGACGACGATGGCCGAGCCACCTATTTCGGTACATATACGGCATTTAGCGGCCAGTCCGTCCGGCAGGAGTTGTTGTCCACGCCGGACTTCCGGACATTCGAACTCAGACCGCTGCGTGGGGATGCCACCGGTAGCAAGGGCATGGCGCTTTTCCCCCGACGCATTGCCGGGCACTTTGCCATGCTTGGGCGCGAGGATAACGAAAATATCTGGTTCCTGACGTCCGCGGACATTCACGACTGGAGTGGCGGAGCGAAAGCCATCGAACCTCGCTGGCCTTGGGAGTTTGTCCAGATCGGTAATTGCGGATCGCCGATCGAGATCGACGAAGGCTGGCTGGTCGTAACTCATGGAGTCGGCGCCGTTCGGAACTATTGCATCGGGGCGTGCCTGCTGGACCGTGACGATCCCTCGAAGCTGCTGGCGCGGACGAAGCTACCGCTTTTGCGGTCGGACATGGATGAGCGCGAAGGTTATGTGCCAAACGTAGCCTACAGCTGCGGCGCGATGGTACATAATCGGGTGCTGGTACTGCCTTATGCCATTGCTGACAGCTTCACCACTTTTGCCACTATTCCTCTCGAGCGTCTGCTGGCCGCCATGGATTAGTCACTGTTGCCGACCTGTCCTGCTCTCGAGTCCGAACCATAGTTACACATCGGCACAACAACGATGCCAGTGCGATAATTTATGGCCATCTCAGAGACGGACTTCGCACATTACGTATACAGCAAGGCGGAAGGTGACACCATTTCACGGGCAAGCTCCGGAAGGGGCGACAATCGACCGGGCATATGCTCGATCGAACGGGAAACCCAGACTTGAAGGAATGGATACTTGCGCAAGAAGACGGCAATGATCGCTTCGCTCGCAGCTCTCGGCTTCCTCGCCGTCAGTGCCGGACCGGTGCTGGCGGACGGGATGCCGCCGGGCATGCCCGATCTTGAGGAGACCCTCAAGGCCAGGCCGGCGCCTGCCCAGCCCGATCCTGCCCACATGCAGGGCATGGCTCACGGTAAGGAGCAGATGCACGGCCAGATGATGCAGGGCCATCGAATGGCGATGCGGGATTCGCAGGACCAGGACGGCGCCTCCGGCATGTCACACAGGTCGGACGGTGGTTGCTGACCCTGCCATCATTCCATCAGACGACAAGGTTGACGGACAAGATCATGGCCGCTTTCAACCGAAGCCTTGGTCCGCCGTTCCCACGGCGGGCCAATCGCTTTTCTGGCCGGTCTCAGGACGAGAAAACCAGGCCGGGTCACATTTTTGATCGATCCCGGATCATCATTTTACGCGCCTGCTCCAGCAGGCGCACGGCCGATCGGATTTCGATTCGTAACTTACGTATACAGACAGCGTCTCGCTAGCAGCATTGAAGCTTCGGAATTGCCGGGATCGGAACGTCGATCGGGCAACAGGAAGAACACTCGGAGACCCTCAATGCGACAGACGACATTTCTCGCGGCGCCCGTCAGCCTCTTCGCGACGCTAACCTTCGCCGCCGGCACCGCTCTCGCCCAGTCGACGCCCGCGCCCGCGCAGGCTGCGCCGGCCCATGCCCACCAGCAGGGCATGGATCATGGCGGGCAGCAGATGCACGATCAGATGATGAAGGATCATCAGGCCGGCGCGCAGAAGCAGCAGGGGCAACCGGCCCAGCAGGATCAACAGGGCATGTCGGGGATGGCCGGCATGTCCGGCGGCTCGCCTGCATCGAACGGCTCGGGCATGGCCGGTAAGGCGAAGAGTGGCTGCTGCAAGATGCCGATGAAGAAGGCCAAGCCGGCGGCGAAGAAGAAGACCGCCAAGCCCATGGCCGACAAGCCGATGAGCGACATGTGAGGTTTCCAGCCCCGAGAACAGACCCCAGGGGCTGAGGGCCCGCCGTTCCCCCGCGGCGGGCCAGTTCTTTGACGATGCCCAGCGTCGCCCCGTGCTCCCAGCTTTCAAAACCGGGTCCGAGCGTCTGACTTGACAGAGGAAACAGCGATGCGAAAACATCTTGGCGTCGGTGCTGCTGTTGGCTTTCTGCTCTTTGGCAGCACGCCGCTCCTCGCACAGGGTATCGGCCATAGCTTGTTCATGCGCGGCAAGATCGTCCGTATGGATGCGGGCGGCACAGTGGCCTGCCTGGGTAAGGCCGATGGCGCGCACATCGGGCAGATACTCGAAGTCTATCACGCAACGCCGCGCCACCGCCGTCTTGTCGGTCATGTCGAAGTCGACCAGATTTTCGACGACCATTATGCTCATTTCCGCGTGAGGGACGGGACGCTTCAGAAAGGCGATTGGGTGAGCCTAAAGCGCGTCCGGGCGTAACGCCAGAATTGGAATGCCAAGCGCCGCCCTCGCCAAAAGAAGACTCGGCCGAGTAACGCCTGTCTCGGCATAATTCCGATCAGGCGTGCGCGAATACGTTCAGGAGTCGATGAATAGTCATCGGCTCTGTTGGCGTGTCTGACCCTCAAGCCCGCGACCCCGATACCAGACTACCTTCTGCGGAACTTACTTATAGGCCACCCGGGCAAAGAGATTACTCCGTCAGGCCATCGATAGAGATGGAGTCAGGTTATGTTCGAGAAGGCGATCGGGACCATTAACGCGGCGGCCTCCTTCCGACACCGCTATGATAATTTCATCGGAGGCCGCTGGAGCGCTCCTGCGGGCGGCGAGTATTTCGCCGACACGAGCCCGATCAATGGCGCCCAGATCGCAGAGTTCGCGCTGTCGACGCCGGAAGATGTCGAGCGCGCGCTCGATGCGGCGCACGCCGCCAAGGATCAATGGGCAAGGATCGCGCCCGCCGAACGCGCCAGGATTCTCAATCGCGTCGCCGACCGGCTCGAAGACAATCTGGAGTTGCTGGCACTTGCCGAGACGATCGACAATGGCAAGCCGATCCGCGAGACGCGCGCTGCCGACGTGCCGCTCGCGATCGACCATTTCCGCTACTTCGCCGGCTGCATCCGGGCGGAGGAAGGCGGCATCTCGACGATCGATGCGGACACCATCGCCTATCATTTCCGCGAGCCGCTCGGCGTCGTCGGCCAGATCATCCCGTGGAACTTCCCGCTGCTGATGGCGGCGTGGAAGATCGCCCCGGCGCTGGCGGCGGGCAACTGCACCGTCATCAAACCCGCATCCCAGACGCCGCTCACCTTGCTGATGTTCGCCGAGCTCACCGCCGACATCCTGCCGCCCGGCGTGCTCAATGTCGTTACCGGCCCGGGACGGACCGTTGGCCAGGCGATCGCCGCCAATCCGCGCATCGCCAAGGTCTCGTTCACCGGCGAGACCGTCACCGGCAAGCAGATCATGCACGCCGCGGCGGACCATCTGATCCCCCAGACGATGGAGCTTGGCGGCAAGTCGCCCAACATCTTCATGGCGGACGTGCTCGACGAGGACGATGCCTTCTTCGACAAGGCGCTCGAAGGCTTTACTTTGTTCGCCTTCAACAAGGGCGAGGTCTGTACCTGCCCGTCGCGCGCCCTGATCCATGAGTCGATCTTCGACCGCTTCATCGAGCGCGCCGTGGCGCGCGTCGCCGCGATCCGCCAGGGCGATCCGCTCGACCCGTCGGTCCAGGTCGGCGCGCAGGCGTCGGAGGACCAGCTCCACAAGATCCTGGGCTATATCGATATCGGCAAGGCCGAGGGCGCGCAGTGTCTGGTCGGTGGCGCCAGGGCGCTGCCGGGCGGTGCGCTCGACCAGGGCTATTTCGTGCAGCCGACCGTGTTCGTGGGTCAGAACCACATGCGCATCTTCCAGGAGGAGATCTTCGGTCCCGTCCTGTCGGTCACCACGTTCAAGACGGTCGAGGAGGCGATCGCACTTGCCAATGACACCGCCTACGGTCTTGGCGCGGGCGTCTGGACCCGGAGCGGCAACACCGCCTACCGGCTCGGCCGCGCGATCGAGGCCGGGCGGGTCTGGACCAACTGCTATCATCAGTACCCCGCCCATGCCGCCTTCGGCGGATACAAGGCATCGGGCTTCGGGCGTGAAAACCACCGGATGATGCTCGATCATTATCAGCAGACCAAGAATCTGCTCGTCTCCTATGACGAGCACGCGCTCGGCCTGTTCTGACCCCTCGCTCAAAGGAGAAACGGACATGGCGAAAACCATGAAGGCGGCGGTCGTCCGCGAATTCGGCAAGCCCCTGGTCATCGAGGAGGCGCCGATCCCGGCGGTCGGCCCCGGGCAGATCCTGGTCAAGATTGCGGCAACCGGCGTGTGCCATACCGACCTGCACGCGGCAGAAGGAGACTGGCCGGTCAAGCCCAACCCGCCCTTCATTCCTGGCCATGAAGGCGTCGGGCATGTCGCCGCCGTCGGTGCAGGCGTCACCCATGTGAAGGAAGGCGACCGGGTCGGTGTGCCCTGGCTCTACACCGCCTGCGGGCACTGCGTGCATTGCCTGGGTGGCTGGGAGACGCTTTGCCACGAACAGCAGAACACCGGCTATTCGGTCAATGGCAGCTTTGCCGAATATGTCCTCGCCGATCCCAACTATGTTGGTCACCTTCCCGACAATGTCGACTTCCTCGACATTGCGCCGATCCTCTGCGCGGGCGTCACCGTCTACAAGGGATTGAAGGCCACCGAGGCCCGACCCGGCGAGTGGGTGGTCGTCTCCGGCATTGGCGGGCTCGGCCACATGGCGGTGCAATATGCCCGAGCCATGGGTCTCAATGTGGCCGCGGTCGACATCGACGATAGCAAGCTCGACCTCGCTACACGCCTTGGCGCCACACTGACGGTCAACGCGCGCAACGAGGACCCTTCGGCAGCGCTCAAGAAAGCCATTGGCGGCGCGCACGGGGCGCTGGTGACCGCCGTTTCGCCCAAGGCGTTCCAGCAGGCGCTCGGCATGGTCCGGCGCGGCGGCACGGTCGCGCTCAACGGCCTGCCGCCGGGCGACTTCCCGTTGTCGATCTTCGACACCGTGCTGAACGGCATTACCGTGCGCGGCTCGATCGTTGGCACGCGGCTCGATCTGCTCGAGGCACTGGCGTTCGCCGGCGAGGGCAAGGTCAAGGCCACGGTCCATGCGGACAGGCTCGAGAACATCAACGACGTCTTCTCCCGCATGCATCATGGCGACATCGAGGGCCGGATCGTCCTCGACCTCGCCTGAAGCCGACTTCGCGAAAGTACAGTTCATGTCTCCCTTACATATCCGGCCGATCGCGCGGCGCCGTTTCGTCCAGGGGCTGGCGATCGGCGGCGCGGTCGCCGGTTTCGCCCCGGCGCTTCTCGCGCGATCCGCACCAACCTTGCCCGCTGAGCTGAGCGGGACCGAGTTCGACCTCGAGATCGCCGAGCTGCCGGTCAACTTCACCGGCAAACGCCGTATCGCGACCGCCGTGAACGGCAGCGTGCCCGCGCCGGTCCTGCGCCTGCGCGAAGGCGACACGGTCACGCTGCGCGTACGCAACGGCCTCAAGGAGATGTCGAGCATCCATTGGCACGGCATCATCGTGCCGGCGGAGATGGACGGCGTGCCCGGCATCAGCTTTGCCGGCATCGCGCCGGGCGAGACCTTCACCTATCGCTTCGAGGTCCGCCAGAGCGGAACCTACTGGTATCACGCTCACACGCTCGCCGAGCAGACGGGACTCTATGGAGCGATCATCGTGGAGCCAAAACAGGTGCCGACGGCGCGGGCGCCCGATCGCGACTATTGCATCGTGCTCAGCGACTGGTCGGACGAGCCGCCGTTGCAGATCTTCCTCAATCTCAAGAAGCAGAGCAGCTACTATAATTTTGCGCAGCCGACCGCCGGCGATTTCCTCAAGGATGTCGGCACCATGGGCTTGGGCAAGGCGCTCGAGCGGCGGCGGATGTGGAACAGCTCGCGGATGAACCCGACCGACTACAGCGATGTCTCTGCCGCGACCTACACCTATCTGATGAACGGCGCGCCGCCCGCCGGCAACTGGACCGGTATCGCCGCGCCCGGCGAGCGCGTGCGCCTGCGCTTCGTCGGCGCGGGGACGGCGACGTTCTTCGACGTGCGGATCCCCGGGGTCGAGCTGACGGTCGTATCGACCGACGGGCAGCCGGTCGAGCCGGTCACGGTCGAGGAATTCCGGATCGGCCCGGGCGAGACCTACGACGTCGAGTTCACCATGCCCGAGGGCGGCGCCCGCACCATCTTCGCGCAGGCGATCGATCGGAGCGGCTATGCGCGTGGCACGATCGCACCGGCCCCGGGCATGGCGGCAGCCGTGCCGCCGCTCGATGCCCGGACCTGGCTCGAGCCGGTCGACATGATGGGCGCGATGGCGACGATGGGCGCAATGGGAGGCGACGCGCATGCCGGGCACGGCATGACCGAGATGCCGGCCAGGGCACGGCACGCCCGCACCGAATATGGCGCCAATACCGACATGCGCGTCGACTATCCGCGCACCAATCTCGACGATCCCGGCGCCGGGCTGCGCGGGCGCGGCTGGCGCGTGCTGACGCTGGCCGATCTGCGCACGCCGGGCGGCGATCCCGACCCGCGCGAGCCCGAGCGCGACATCGAGCTGCATCTGACGGGCAATATGGAACGGTTCATCTGGTCGCTCGACGGCATCAAGCTCAACGATTCCAGGCCGCTTCATTTCAAGCCAAACGAGCGGCTGCGCGTCACCTTCGTCAACGACACGATGATGGCGCATCCGATGCATCTGCACGGCATGTGGAGCGATGTCGAAGGCCCGGACGGCGCCTTCCAGGTCCGCAAGCATACGGTCGTGGTCCAGCCCGCCCAGCGGGTGAGCTTCCGCGTCACCGCCGACGCCATGGGCCGATGGGCCTTCCACTGCCATCTGCTCTATCACATGGCGGCCGGCATGTTCCGGGAGGTGGTGGTCGCATGATCCGGATTTTCCCCTCGCGCGGCATCGCTCTTGGCGCTGCCCTCTTCCTGGCGCCGGCGATCACGGCTCCCGCCCTCGCGCAGGGTGCCTCGCCCCCGTCGCCCGCCGCCACCCCTGCCCAAACGGCCACTCCCGCTCAGCACACCCCTTCCGCGCAAGGCTCTCAGGACCATGCGGGCATGGACATGCCGGGCATGGATATGACCGACACGAAGGCGTCCGGTAACGGCGCCACGATGGACATGGGCTCGATGCAGGGTGGCAAGGCCCCGCCGGACGCGCGCAACTCGGACGATTATGCCGACGGCTATCGCAACTCGACGCTGCCGGGCTATGAGATGGCCGACAAGCTCTCGATCCCCAAGATACTTGTCGATGAGCTCGAATTCGCCAGCGGCAACGAGGGTCAGGGCGTGGGTTGGACCGTGCTCGTCACCAAGGGTCAGGACAATGACAAGCTCTGGCTGCGCAGCCAGGGCCTCAAGAACTCCCGCGACCAACGTCTCGATCCGGAGAGCAGCGTCGAGGCGCTGTGGTGGCACAGCAAGAACCCGTTCTGGGGCACGCTGCTCGGGGTCAGGCAGGATCTCGGCAAGGGCGCGACGACATGGCTGGCCGCCGGCGTCGAGGGACTGGCGCCTTATTGGTTCGACGTCCAGCTCACCGGCTATGTAGGAACCGATGGGCGTCTCGCGGCGCGCGCCAAGGCCTCCTATGAGGTCCTGTTCACCAATCGGTTGATCCTCACACCGCAGGTAGAGACCAATATCTATTCGAAGCGGTCGAGAGATCGGCAGCTTGGCAGCGGCTTCAGCAATGTCGAGCTGAGCGGACGGTTGCGCTACGAGGTGTCGCGCAAGTTCGCGCCCTATATCGGCTTCGTCTGGGAGCGTGCGTTCGATGGCACGGCGGGCTTCCGACGCCTGCGGGGCGAGGGGTCATCCGAACACCGGCTGGTGATCGGCTTGCGCGCTTGGTGGTGATACCGGCTCTCCGACGAACCGCTGACCCGCTTGTTCCCCAAGGCGAATCACACGATGGCAAGCGTGGTCAATCCTCCTTCATTGTGTTGCTGCTCGCGGCGGTGTCGGCCTCGGCAGGGCAGACGGCCATTCTCGCTTTCCTTCCGACCCTGGTCGACCCAAATCCCGGCGGGCTTTCCTCAGCGCATGATTTTCATGTCGCGAGCTTGACCGCCGTCCACCCGCTGGCAGCACTGGTGGCGGCACCGCTTTGGGGCTGGATTGCCGACCGGGTCGACTACCGCGTCATGTTGCGCACAGCGCTCATTATCCTCGCGATGGTGACTGCACCAGTTGGCCTCGTAGCTCTGCCGACTCTCTACGTTTTGCGCACGGTCGCGGGGATGGCGGCCGCCGCCATCATACCGCTTGCGCTGCTCAGTGCGAGTTTCGCCGCGGTCAGCCGTGGGGAGCAGGCGCGGCGTTTCACCTGGTTGACGGGGTCTGTATTTTTGGGAGACCTCGGCGGACCGCTTTTGGCGGAAGCCTCCGTTGCGATCATGCCCGGCGCGCCGCTCATGATCGTTGCTGCCAGCATCGGCACCGTCGCGGGGTCGCTTTGCCTTGTAAGCCTGCCAGGCCGCTGTGCGCACTGCCTCGACTCAGGAGATCCGCCGCCGCCGACAGTCTGCGCCACGGGAGTCCTATTACTCATCACGATCGCTGCGGGGGCCGGGCTTGCCGCTATGCACGTCAATCTCCTGATGACGCGCAGTGCGGTCTCGCTGAGCCGCGAGCAGATCGCCTGGATGCTCAGTCTTTGCGGATTCGGCATGCTGGCGGCGCAGATCTTTCATGCAAGGCTCGATTGGTTAGTGAAGGTTCCCGGGCGTCTTGCCGGATTGAACCGCGCCGGGTTTGCCGGAGGCCGTTGGATGTGAGTCACGCTGCCATATCGATGATGTCCGCGGCAGCATAGTATTGCTCCTCGGCTTCGGCAGGCGGGATGTTGCCGATGGGTTCGAGCAGCCGGCGATGGTTGAACCAGTCCACCCACTCAAGGGTAGCGTACTCGACTGCTTCGAAGTTGCGCCACGGCCCGCGCCGGTGGATCACCTCGGCCTTGTAGAGGCCGTTGATCGTCTCGGCCAAAGCGTTGTCATAGCTGTCGCCGACGCTGCCGACCGAGGGCTCGATCCCGGCCTCGGCCAGGCGCTCGGTGTACTTGATCGATACGTATTGCGACCCGCGGTCGCTATGATGGACCAGGCCACCGCGATGAACCGGTCGGCGGTCATGGAGCGCCTGCTCGAGCGCATCCAGGACGAAGCTGGCATGCGTCGTCCTGCTGGCTCGCCAGCCAACGATCCGGCGAGCGTAGGTGTCGATGACGAACGCCACGTAGACGAACCCCGCCCAGGTTGCGACGTAGGTGAAGTCCGATACCCAGAGCCTGTTCGGCGCCGGCGCACGGAACTGCCGGTTCACCCGGTCGAGCGGGCATGGCGCTGCTCTGTCGCTGATGGTGGTGCGGACCGGCTTGCCGCGGATCACGCCGGCCAGGCCCATCGCCCGCATCAGGCGGGCAACGGTGCAGCGGGCGACGTCGAGCCCTTCGCGCCGCAGCTGCCGCCAGACCTTGCGCACGCCGTAGACGCGGAAGTTCTCCTCGAATACGCGGCGCACCTCCGGCCCAAGCGCATCATCACGCCGAGCCCGAGCCGACCTCTTGGTCGGCTCAATCCTTCTGGCTGTGTGAGCATGATAGGTCGACGGGGCGATCGGCAGAACCCGGCAGATCGGCTCGACCCCGTACACCTTGCGATGCGCGTCGATGAACGACACCATCACCTCGCTCGGCGGTCGAGCTCCGCCATCGCAAAATATGCGGACGCCTTGCGCAGGATCTCGTTGGCCTGGCGCAGTTCGCGGTTCTCCCGCTCCAGCGCCTTCATCCGGTCGGCGACGTCGCTCGGCACCCCGGCGCGCGTGCCGCTGTCGACCTCGGCCTTCTTCACCCACTCGTGCAGCGTCTGGCCCGCGCACCCGATCTTCGCCGCGATCGACACCACAGCCGCCCAGCGCGACGGGTGATCCTTCTCGTGGTCCAGCACCATCCGCACCGCCCGGGCGCGTACCTCAGGTGAGAACTTGTTCGTCGTCTTGCTCGTCATAGCCCCTTCCTCTCAGGAGTTGGGGCCTCCGACAAACCCGGCGCGGTTCAGATTGACGCTCGGTTTGCTGGCAGCGGCGCTCGTTGCCTTTCCACTCGCATCAAGCATAGCCGATATGAGCGTGTTCATCCTGGTCGCCGGTTGGAGCTCGGCGAGCCTGCGATTGGTCACAAGCTTCTGGATCAGCGGTTCTGCGGCGGCCTCAGGGGTGAGGCTTGGCCTCCAGCATTCGGCTGCCAGCATCGGGCAGGCACTGGCGCCCGTGGCGCTCGCTTTCGCCGCACCCGGCGCTCAGCCTCTCGTCCTCTGGAGCATTGCCGGCCTGTCGCTCCTGCTGCTTGTGGTCCTGCCACTAGCTTGGAAACGGCCCTCTTCAGGTGCTAATTCGTCAGGCGGATAAGGGGAGCGCGTAAATCGATATGAATCGTACCGTCCACCACTATCCAAGATGTGTTGCTGTGACAAATGAGCCCAGCCGCGGGCAAGGCCCTTGGGCGCAGCTGGGTTGGTTTCCTCTGGAAAAACGACGTGCTCGTGTCCCCACCTGGCCTCTTTAGCGTTGGCGGTCGGACGCGGTCCATTTACTCATTCGACGAGAGGCGTCTGTGACGGCCGATTGCCTCGAGGAGTAGACGGCTCCTTAGTGGTTTAGTGATCATGTGATCAAAGCCCGCGTCGGCAGCGCGGCGGGCGAGAACCTCGTCATGGAAGCCCGAAATCATGATGGAGCATCCGGACCAGCCCAGCGATCGGAGTTGGCGCAGGATCGAAAAGCCATCAATGTCCGGCATGCGATAATCAACAATCAGGCAATTGGCTCGCTTGGCACGCGAATCGGCCAAAAGCGCGCTACCACTTGTATAGCTACAGACGCAGTAGCCACGGGATCTAAGGAGAAGCTGAAGGGCACGCCGAACACCCGGGTCGTCGTCGGAGACGAGGATGGTGTAGCGCCCATCACCTTGTGTGTCAGAAAACGAAGACATCTCGCGCGACATGAGGACCTGTTGCATCACGGCAATGGCTCGCACGATGCGGCATCCTCGTCGCTACGTAGAGGGCGCAGTTATCACGTCTTGCGACCGAACCCGGCAGCAAAGGCGATCCTCAACGCCTCAGAGAGATTGCGGACCTCGAGCTTGGCCATGAGGCTGGCGCGGTGAACCTCGACCGTCCGGGATGAGCAACCCAGATCATAGGCGATCGTCTTGTTGGGCAAGCCGTTCGCCAATCCTTCCAGCACTTCCTGCTCGCGGGGGGTCAAGGCAGCAACCCGCACCTCGGCTTCCGACGATTCCAGCGCGCGAAGGTCGACATCGTCGAGACGAGCGAAAGCGCGCCTCACGGCCTCGAGCAGGGCAGCCTTCTCGAAGGGCTTTTCGAGAAAGTCAATCGCGCCGCCTTTCATAGCCTGCACAGCTACCGACACATCGCCGTGGCCGGTCAGGACGATGACCGGCATGTTGATCCCACGCGCAGCCATAGTGGTCTGGACTTGGAGACCGTCCATTTCAGGCATCCGCACATCCAAGATAACGCAGCCTACTTCAGCGGACTTCGCTGTCCTGAGAAATTCCACTCCGGAGGTGTAGGCGATGACATCATAGCCCGCGGTTTTGAGCGCGAAGCTTGCCGCCTTGCCGATGCTCTCCTCGTCGTCGACCAGATGAATGATGCGTCTATCCCCCATGTTCCTCCTTCGCCCGCGCGTGGATCAGCGTGAAGTGAAAGCACGTGCCGCCGCGGTCGGGGCGCTCCATCCAGATACGGCCGCCATGCGCTTCGATGATGGTCCGGCAGATCGAGAGGCCGAGGCCCATGCCGTCGGCCTTTGTCGAGTTGAACGCCGTGAAGAGCTGCTCGCGGACCTCGTCGGCGATGCCGGGGCCGGTATCCTCCACGGTCACCTCGATCAGCCCGTCAGGGCGCAACCTGGTCGCCACCTTGAGGTCGCGAACCGGACACTCCGCCATCGCCTCGATGGCATTGCGCATCAGGTTGACCAGCACCTGCTGGATCTGCACCCTGTCGACGAGGACCGGCGTCGCGGCGGGATCGACCGCGAAAAAGCTGCGTATGCCGCGCTCGCGTGCGCCGACCAGCGCGAGCTGGCTCGCCTCGGCGATGACCTGCGGCAGCTCGTGGAGGCTCTTGTCGACCTCGCCGCGGGCGACGAAATCGCGCAGGCGCCGGACGATATGGCCGGCCCGCAGCGTTTCCTGTGCCGCATCATCCATCACCGACCGTAGCGACACGAAGGGTTCGTCGTCCCGCTCGTCGAGCATGTCGCGGATCGTCTCGAGATAGAGCGCGACCGCGGCAAGCGGCTGGTTGAGCTCATGCGCGAGGGTCGAGGCCATCGTGCCCATCGCGCTCAGCCGGGAGACATGGACCAGCTCCGCCTGCAGCTCCTTGAGCCTGAGCTCATCCTGCTCCTTGGCGGTGAGATCCTGGATGAACCCTGTGAAAAGCCGCTGGCCCTCTTCACCGGCCTCGCCGACCGACAACTGCATCGGGAAGGTCGAGCCGTCGCGGCGCTGGCCGACCACGACGCGACCGAGGCCAATGATCCGGCGCTCGC
The DNA here is from genome assembly GCF_041321155.1 of Sphingomonas sp. IW22. GTDB lineage: Bacteria > Pseudomonadota > Alphaproteobacteria > Sphingomonadales > Sphingomonadaceae > Sphingomonas. The sequence goes on from NZ_JBGGWB010000013.1 coordinate 29,062, forward strand.
CGGTCTGCAGATAATGCGCGAGATATTCGTCATGCCGGTCGCGATCGGGCTGGGGCATGAGGCAGGAGACGTTGCGGCCGACGAGCTCGGCTTCGCTGTAGCCGAACAGGCGTTGTGCCGCTGCGCTGAACGACGTGATGGCGCCGGTCTCGTCGATGATGATCATCGCATCCGGCACCGTCGCCAGAATCGATTGCAGATGCTGCTCGCGGGTCTCGATCGATGCGCGGACCGCCGCCTCGTCGGTGACATCGCGGCTGATGCAGGCGAAGCCTCGATGTGTGTCGCCTTCGAACAGGGCGCTGATCGTCAGGCGCGCGAGATATTCCGCGCCGTTCTCGCAGACCCGCCACGCTTCGCGCTCCAGCGTGCCCTCGTGAAGGGCGGCCGCCAGGTCTGCGCCTGGACGACGCGCCGCAATCTCGTCAGGCGGGTAGAACAGGTCGTGGGGCTGTCCCAGAACGCGATCGAGCGGCCAGCATTCGGCACGCTCGCCTTTTTCATTATAGCTCAGCACGATCCCGGAAGGATCGAGCAGCGTCAGGACGTGGCCGCCAGCCTGTCGCAGGAACAGCGGCGCAAGCCGCGCTACGTCGCTTGCAATCTCGTCCGCCCCGCGCCTCGTGTCGACCATCGGCCGGCTCACATACCTGGCCGGGCGCACGTATCCGGGCGTAGCCCGACCGTGCCACTCAGCGCCGCGCGAGTATGGCCTTCATCTCGTCGATTTCCTGCCGCTGCGAGCGCTTGATCGATTCGCAAAGCCGGATGACTTCCGGATCGCTGAGCTTTGCTTCCTGGCACATCAGGATCGCCCCGGAATGGTGCGGGATCATCGAGCGCAGAAAGGCCGTGTCGCCGATCGTGGTCTGGGTGCGGATGAGTGCAAAGCTGCCGAAGAAGGCGACCAGCGACGCGGCGATCAGCGCGATGTTGGCGGCCTTCGACGCGAACATGTGCCCCATGGCGAGGATCATCAGCACCACCATCGGCGCGACCATCATCAGCGTCATGTAGAGCATGTTGAGGTTGTTGTAGAAGCTGTCGAGCCCGTCGATCATGACGAACATCACCAGATACATGATGACGCCGCTGATGACGGTCTGAACGGCAAGGCTCCAATAGGCGCCCATCTTCCGGGTGTTCATGTGGGACGAATGGTCCATGGCGTATCTCCTTCGCTCGGCGCCGGCCGACCTGGGTATGAGTGTAACGCCCCGCTCTCTTGTTCGCCCCCGCCATCAGCCGTCCTGATGCTAAAACCAGAAGCGAACGCCGGCGACGAAGCTGGTGGCATGGACGTCCTCGCCCGCAAGCCTCGACAGCCGCGCCGTGTCTCCGGCTTTGCGCAGATAGGAAACGCCGATGTAAGGCGCGAACTGGCGGCTGAATTCGTAGCGCAGGCGCGCGCCGAGCTCTATGTTGACCAGCCCCGAACCGATGTCGTTCTCCGGAATATCCTGTGCGGCGAAATTGACCTCGGCGCGCGGCTGGAGGATCAGGCGCTGGGTGATGCGCTGGTCGTAATAGCCCTCGACCCGGCCCAGAACATCGCCCTTGGTCGAGAGGAACAGCGCGCCTTCGACCTCGAACATGCCAGGAGCCAGGCCCTCGACGCCGATCGTCGCGTAGGTGCGGTCGGGCCCGCGGCCGAAGTCCTGGCGGATACCGCCCTGAAGATTGAAATAGGGGTCGATGGCCCGGCTGTAGAGCACCTGCACCTCGGCGCTGTCGATGCCGCGGCCGAACTCGCCTTCGCCCTCGCTCTTGAGCCAGAGCCGGTTGATGTCGCCGCCGTAAAAGCCTTCGCCATCCCAGCGATAGCCATCGCGGCCGCTATGCGCCTGATACTCGAACAGGTTGAGCAGCACCTGCCCGAAATTGTTGCCGCCGCTATCCTTCATCATGATGTCGCGCGAGCGCGCCATCTCGCCGCCGGGAAAATCACGATCGGCGAAGTGGTCGCTTGGGGGAGGCGGCGGGGGCGCATTGCCGGCCGGAAGCGCCGTGCCGGTCATTTGCATGCCGGGCATGGCGGGCATTCCCGGCATCGTTGTCTGGCCATGCTGCGAATGGTCCATACCCGGCATCTCCGGCATCTCCGGCATCGCGGGAGACGCGGGTTGCGGCTGACCGGCCGCATCTCCCTGCGGCGCAGGACTGGCCTGGTGCTGCGAATGGTCCATCGCCGAGGTGGCGTCCGGCGCTGGTGTCTGAGCGCGCGGCCTGGCGGCGGCCTTGTCCTTCTTCTTCTCCTGCGCCGGCGCCACTTCGCCCGGCGGCGCCATGCCGGGCATGCCGTGCATCGAATGATCCTGGGCAAAGGCGGGCGCGGCGGAGAGAAGGGCGGTCGCGCTCACCAGCGGCGTGAGGATGCGGGTCATTACGCGTCTCCCTTCGGACGGACGCTCACGACCCGCATCATCCCTGCATGCATGTGGTAGAGGAGATGACAGTGGAAGGCCCAGTCGCCGACCGCGTCGGCGGTGAAGTCCCAGGTCACCTTGCCGCCGGGCTGGACGATCACCGTATGCTTGCGCGGCGCATGATCGCCATGCCCCGTCACCAGCTCGAAAAAATGCCCGTGAATATGGATCGGATGCCCCATCATCGTGTCGTTGATGAGATTGACGCGCACCCGCTCGCCTTCGATGAAGGGGATCGGCTCGTGATGGTCCGACATTTTTTCGCCGTCGAACGACCACATGAACCGCTCCATGTTGCCGGTGAGGTGAATGTCGATGCTGCGGCTCGGCGCGCGCACGTCCGGATTGCGATCGAGCGCCATCAGGTCCCTGTAGACAAGCACCTTGTGGCCGACGTCGGCGAGGCCCTGGCCGGGCTCGCCGGTGCGGTCTACGGGCATCGGCGAGATGGTCTGGACGCTCGGGTCGCGCTTCACCTGCGGCGCGTTCGAGAAGTCGCGCATCTTCATCGAGCCCATCGCGTGCCCGCCATGATCCATGCCCGCCATCTGGCCATCGGCGCCCATCGCGCCGTGGTCCATGCCGGCCATCGATCCATGATCCATCCCCGAATGATCCATGCCTGCCATGGCGCTATTGTCCATGGTCGCCATCGCTGCCGCCGCGCCGGTCGCGAGGCGCGCGGACGCGTTCTTCTCGGCCGTCGGATCGACGCCCCGCATAGCGCCGCCCGACATGTCCATGCCTTCCATGCCCGGCATCGAGGACATGTCCATGCCCATGTCCTTCATGTCGGCGAGCGGCCGTTTGCGTAAGGGGGGAACCTCGCCGGCCATGCCGGCCCTCGGCGCGAGCGTGGCACGCGCCATGCCCGAGCGGTCGATCGCCTCGCCGACAAGGGTGTAGGCCTTGTCATCGCCTGGGCTGACAACGACGTCGTAGGTCTCGGCAACACCAATCTGGAACTCGTCGACGGTGACCGGCACCACATTCTGCCCGTCGGCCTGAACGATGGTCAGCGGCAGGCCGGGGATGCGGACGTTGAAGGTGGTCATCGCCGACGCATTGATGACCCGCAGCCGCACCCGTTCGCCCGGGGTGAAGAGCGCGGTCCAGTTGTCCATCGGACCATGGCCGTTGACGAGATAGGTGTAGGTGGATCCGGTCACATCGGAGATGTCGGCCGGGTCCATCCGCATCTGGCCCCAGTCGAGCCGGTCCTTGAGCGGCTGATCCTTGCCCGACAGGAGCCCGGCCAGGGTCTGGCGCTGGAAATTGAAATGGCCGGGGTTGACCTTGAGGCGCCGGAAGATCGCCTGCGGCGAGAGCGCGCTGTGATCGGCGAGCACGATGACATGCTCGCGGTCATAGGCGACCGGATCGGCACCGGCGGGATCGATGATGATCGGGCCGTAATGGCCTTCCTGCTCCTGCAGGCCCGAATGACTGTGGTACCAGTAGGTGCCGCTCTGCATCACCGGAAAATCATAGAGATAGCTGCCGCCAGGCTTGATGCCGGGGAAAGAGACGCCTGGCACACCGTCATGCTTGGCTGGCACCAGCAGCCCGTGCCAGTGGATTGAGCTGTCCTCCTCGAGCTGATTGACGACGTTGAGCCGCACGCGCTGGCCTTCGCGCAGCCGGATGAGTGGCGCAGGGACCGTGCCGTTGACGCCGATTGCCCGGAACTGGCGACCGTCGATGCTCATCGACTGCCGTGCGATCGTCAGCGTGATGTCTTCGCCCGATACGGTCGGCAGCGTCGGCCGCATCCCCGGCGAGATCGTCTGCGCCCAGGCCGGCAGCCAGGCTGACAAGGCGGCGCCGCCACCGGCGAGGGCCGCGCCGCGAAGGAACTGGCGGCGGTCGAGAGCAGAAATCATTCGGTTGTCTCAGCTTTAAGAAAGAGGGCGGACCTATTGGAAATACGCAGCGCGGCCTCATCCCCCTCAAACTTTCTTCAACATTTCCGCGAGGCGTGCGCGGGCGCGGTAGAGGCGGGTCTCGACTGCCTTCTGGCTGATGCCGAGAATCTCGGCGGTTTCGGCTTCCGATTTCTCGTCGATCGTCCGCAGGATGAGCGTGTCTTTGAGAGAGGCGGGCAGGGCGGCGATCGCTTTCATCGCCTCTGCCAGTTGCTGCTCGGCGCCGATTGCCTGGTCGGGTAGCGGCGCCTCATCGGCGACGTCATCCGCCTCGCCCAGCGGCAGGGCCATGGAGAAGAAGTTCCGGACCGCGCGCCGCCGCCGCCAGTCATGGCATTTGTTGATGACGATCCGGGACATCCAGACCTGGAAGGGTCGCGCAGCGTCATAGCGGTTGAGTGCGGCGAAGGCGGCGACGAAGCTTGCCTGCGTGACGTCCAGCGCCTCCTCTCCGTCACCTATATGGCTGCGCACGAGCCGAAATACCCAGCCTTGGTGTCGCCGCACAAGTTCGGCGAAAGCGGCCTGCCGGCCGACGAGTGCAAGAGCGGCAAGCTCCCCGTCCGAGCAGTCGGGGAGAATTATGGTCATTCGGACTTTGCCGTCAGCGCTTTCACTACGGCGTCGTCGAACTTCTGCGTCTGATCGGGGCGAAGTACGGCACGCATTGCAAAGATGTGCTCGAGCGTTTCCTTCTGCAGCGCGCCCATGGCTTGGTGCGAGCGGTCCACTGCCGCCGCGACTTTAGGGCCATAGCCATGTTCCGCCTCAATCGCCTCTGCTAGGCGAGCATTGTCGGCGCGCAGCTCGGCTTCAAGTGCCTGACGCCGAATGGCATAATTCTTCTCGATGAACTCCAGCCGGGCGTGCTGAGCCGTATCCAGTTTGAGATCCCGATGGAGCAGCTCGTGCAGTTCGTTTTCCACGGGCGGTGCCGAGACCACATAGATCCGCCCGATCACCACCCCGGCGATCGCCGCGGTAAAGGTCAACAGTAGGAGGAGCAGGAGCCGGCGGCGGTCCCGCATCATTGCGAGCCCAGCAGCGTCGAGGGCGCGAGCGCCAACTGCGCATCGAAGGGCGATATCGGGCTCGCGTCCGCCGACCCGATTGGAACCGCGGAGCCCGCGATGCCGATGAAAAGCGCGACTGCGGCGGCTAGACCAAACGTCGTTGCGCCCAAGCGCGGCATGGCCTGGACCCTAGCGATTTCCGTCAGGACGCGGCTGTCCAGGCCGGCAAGCCTGGGGTCAATTGGGGCATCGCGCAATTTCGCGAGCATTTCGTCAAGGTGGTCCATGGTGTTTCTCCGTCTTCTCTTCACAATACGCATTCTGGCCCACGACCCCTTGGCTCGGAACAGAAAAGAAATTTGAGAGGGGTGCAGGCTGCAGCTGCGTATTCTCTCATGTCAATGACTGGAGAATTCCCGAATGCGCTTCCTTTCGCCTTTCGCAGCTGTCGCCGCCGTCAGCCTGAGCGTTTCGGCTCCGGCCTATGCACATCCCAAGCTCGTGTCTTCAACGCCCGCCGCCAACGCCAGAGTCTCGGCACCGTCGCGTATCACTCTGACGTTCAGTGAAGGCCTGATGGCCAGACTATCTGGTGCCGAGATCGTGATGACCGGTATGCCCGGCATGCCAAACCATCGCATGGCGGTGACCGGCTTCAAGACCGCGGTCGAGGGCGGTAACAAGACGTTGGCGCTGACACTGGCCAAGCCGCTTGGCGCTGGTACCTATCAGGTCACCTGGCATGTCGTCTCGATGGACACGCACCGCATCCAGGGCAATCTCGCCTTCATCGTGCGATAGGGCAATGAGTGAGGTAGCAGGCATCGCGATCCGCTGGGCGCTGTACGCCGATCTCGGCCTCTTGTTCGGCCTGCCGCTGTTCGCGCTCTATGCCCCAGGTGGCGGCCGGACGGTGCAGCGGCATCTGCCGATGGGGGCGATGGTGGCCTGTCTTGCCTGCTTCGGGCTGCTGCTATCTGCGTTGGGCTTTGCGGTGCAGGCTGCGGCCATGTCCGGACTGCCGCTCACACAGCCTGATTTCGCCCTGCTGGGTGATCTCATCAATGAGACGGCCATGGGGGCGGCGTTGAAGGCGCGCCTTGTCGCGCTCCTTGTCCTCCTATTCTGCGTCCTCTTGTATCGACGGCAATCACGTCCCGCCTTCATCGCCTCTACTCTCGCAGGCGCGCTCGCGCTCGCGACCCTCGCCTGGAGCGGACATGGCGCGGCTGGCGAAGGCTATCCGGGCTGGCTGCAACTGGTCGCCGATCTCGTCCATCTGCTCGCCGCCGGCGCCTGGGTCGGCGCGCTTGCAGCCTTCCTCGCGCTGGTTATGCCTAAAGCAGCGACCGGTGATATGGAGCGGGTCTCGCTCGCCGAGGAGGCCTTGACGGGCTTCTCCCTGGTAGGAACGATCATCGTTGCCCTGCTGATCCTGACCGGGATGGGGGCGTCACATAAAACGGGCACAGATATACGCTCTCATGACTGCCATCCGAGATACTGCCCGAGTTTACCCCTTCGCTGGCCGCAAGACCAGCGTTCGCATTGACCTTGGCGGGTGTGCCGCGGACGCCTGATCGACGACGATTGAT
>NZ_JBGGWB010000014.1 GCF_041321155.1 Sphingomonas sp. IW22
GCTCGGTCAGGTTGGGAGCGACTGCGACCAAACTGACAACGAGCAGGGCGAGCGATAGCTCGGCCTCCACATGATGGACGGGTGAATAGGGTTAGGCCGCAAGTGGGCTGTCTTGATCACCATCTTCGGGTTCGGCCAGCACACGCTGTTCAGCCACCGAGAAAAACTCTTTCTCCATCTCGACCCCGATGCTCATGCGACCGGCACGATGCGCAGCAACGCAGGTGCTTCCACTTCCCATGAAGCTGTCGAACACAACGTCGCCTTCGTTGGAGTAGGTGCGGATCAGATACTCCAGCAAGGCGAGCGGCTTCTGAAACGGATGCACACCGTTCTTGTCTTTCGGGCAGAACACGGTGGTCCGAGGGTTATTGGTGGTTCCCTCGTATTTCCGGCCGGGATTATGAGTAACGTTGTCTAGATGCGGCGAATGCGTCGAGCCGCTTACGGTTTGAATGCCCGTCGAACGTTGCCCAAGCGCATGATAGGTATAGCGGCGGGGGGAGCGATTCTTATGAATCGTTGTGCCAGCACTAAAGACGAGAATGTCTTCGTGCTGCTTCAAGGGCCGGTTGCGCGCATGAAGTGATGCGGTAGCTCGGTTCTTGATCCAGACAATGTCATGCTTGAAGAGGTCAATCCCTTCGCAGACCAGCTTGGACGAGAAAGGCTGGGAGCCGAAAAGGATGATCGTGCCGGTCGGCTTGATGATGCGGCGATACTCCGCCCACATTGCCTTCAGATCAATCGTAGGGTCGATTGCGAGGCCCGTGGTCGCATAGGGCGGATCGGCGAGGATGAGATCGACCGAGCCATCCGGCATGGACTTCATGATTTCGAAGCAGTCCCCCCGATGCAGCACGGGCGTGAACTTCTCGGTGGGAGCCGGGGCATCGGCCACACGCTGCCGCACGTCCGTGATCGCGTCGGGCGGCATTGCCCCGCGAGAACGCGCGGGGCGAGTGCCGCCGGTAGTGGCTTCGGAGACCATCGCGTCGTCGGGCCGGTGCTTGGAACGAGGCGAACGGAGCCGCCAGCGAACAGGAGCATCGGCAGCCTCGATCAGGTCGGGAAGCTCGGCCTCCAACTTGGCGAGACGCTTGTAGACCGTGCCGTAAGCAACCCACCGTCCCTTGGAGGCCATCTCGGCACGGATAGCATGCGCGCTCCGCCATTCGGTGCAGAGGGCGTCGAGGAAAAGATCATCAGGGATAGCAGTGCGAATCGGCGTGGTGCTGCCACGAGGCGGCGTGCTGGGATGCTCCACAACCTCGACGCTGATCGCGTCCGCGTCATTCGCCGCCTCGGGAAGGTTCGCGGCGGGTTGGTTGACCAGCGCCCGCAGCCCGTCAAAAAGGCGCTGATACTGGCTTTCAGCCGAAGTGGCGCGGTCATTGGCGGCATCAAGTTGCGCAGTGATAGCTGCGCCAAGCTGGGTGAGGATATCATGGATGGGTTGGGTCATGCGTCACCTCGTCCGTTGGGGCGACCGACCAGATATCGCTCCTCGGGGTGATTCGTCTCCAGCCCTAACGTTTAGATGTGGCCGTTAACTTCACATTTAGTGGGCGAGTTCAAACCCTTCCGATGCAGGAAGAGCGCGAACGCGGCAGGATCATTGGGTTGAGACAACGGCGGATTGCCACCGCCGAATGGGCGGCGAACTTTGTTCCGCTGCTTGCGGAAGCACGCCGAGAACTCCCGATTTACGCGGATACCGGAGAACCATCTCACGACGCATACGCGCGGTGGCTCACTGGAAAGGGTGTTCTCACGCGACGACAGAAAAAGACATGGCACTCGGAATCAGTGCGTCGCCTGTTCGACGTTCACATCGGTCTTATTGATGAGGCAGAACGCGAGTTCGAGATCGCGATGGCAATCGTGAGATTCAAAATGCGCTATGCTGATCCTGCTTCGCGGAAAGCCCTTGCGACTGAAGAGGAAACATCGACGAATGAGCGGGCATCCGCCATTCGCGATGCACTGCGACTGTCTGCTGATTTGCGTGGGCACACCTATGAGGATCGACCGATTCCAGATCGGGTCGAACTGAAATCGACCGTGCAAACGGGCCGCTCACAGCGGCGATCTTCAAGCCAAACGGCGGAAACAGAAACCGCGACGAAGCAGATTTCGCTCCTCTGACGCGCTGCAAGCGCGATAAATATCACCATGAAAAGGCAGGTGAAGAACTGGCGGCACTATGTGGCGCGCGATACGGGCGAATGCACCGTGGTGAGGTCGGGGGGGGAGCGGGAGCGCATCAGCTACCAACTCGGCATTGTTGAGACCGGGAGCAGCCGCGTATTCGCTGGCTACTTCGTCACCGTCACTGTGGATTCGGATGAGGAAATCACAGGCGAGGATTCGGGTTCACTTGTCGCGGCCCTGTGGCGGCTTGCCCGCAATGTATCGGCGCGTGGTCTGCGGCTGCGGTGTGCGGGTATGAGCGGTCAGTGGCGTGAGAGCGGTCTGTCGCAGAACACGGGGTGGGGCTATTTCGGAAGCCATCAGCAGCCCATGCACATGATGGACCTCACGCCGGAAGGTGGCGGTCCTGATACAATCGACGAGATGATCCGTGAGGCGGTCGGGAACATGAAAATCGGTCTCACCGAGAAAGCGGCCGTTCGCGATTCCTAATGACACAGGTGACCACGTTTAGGCTATAGTCAGTCAATCCCCAGCTTATGAAAGAATACTTTGTTGCGCATCTCGGCGTCGTGTAGAAGTTTATCCCAGCTAATAACCTCAATGTAGAGGTGAATATTCTTTCTCCAGTCGAACCAACCCATCGCGTCAGCCATGGGCGTGAAGTTCTGCTCAAACTCAAGCCACTCATTGACTTTTGGCGTGAGGTCGCAGACGATGTAGCCGTAGAAGGGAGTAGTGGCACTGACGCGGATTTCCCGCCCTTTGCTGTTCCTCACCTTACCGTTTCGGATCAGATTTACATAGCGAACTATCTGATTGACCGGGTCTTCCTTGGAAGACGGGTTTACGAAGTCGTCCCGCTGCGGTTTTTTAAACTCGAAAATCGTGACTGGATTACTGGGCTCGTTCTCGGCGCGAAATACGACGGGGCGGTTGAAGACCGTCACGTCCGTGCGATCTAAACTCGATGCCTCTGTCGGCTTATCGGAGATCACGTAAGAGGCGAAGTTGAGCCGCTCGTCCAGCATCCAGAGATTGTGGTCGTTGTAATCGAGACCATCGGAGTCCGCTCGTCTGGGGAAAATAATGTCGTGGACTTCTCCCTCCGATCGATACTTTCCATCTGGGCCAAGCTCAAGCGCTTTACCAAATAAATCTAGCACACAACGTCTCATCGAGACATAATGTATTAGATCGCTTTTGCTTGTTTCGGAAATACTAGCAATAACACTATTGATCTGATCACCTAAATCGTCGCCTTCATCTGCATTTAGGATTGCGGAAACCCGGGTTCTTGTCGAAACTTCACGCTCATATTTCTTCTTCTGAAGAAATATTTCGATCTCCTGATGGGAAGGGGTCATCGGCAGGCCGCTAAAATCGACCTCTTTGCTCAAAACGCGATGCCATGGGGCTTGCGTTTCCACATACTCCGCAATCCGCGCGCCTTTTCGCAGACGCCGCTCGGAAATCTCCGCTCCAACGGCCGACTGCGCTATCTCTGCGGCGCGCTGTTCGATCTGCGTCTGTGAGATGCCGTTCAGCAAGTCCGAGTCAGATTGGAAACGAAACTCACCGCGCTCCAACGACACGTTCTCGTTGAGATAATCGCCAAAGACATACGCCTTGATTACGAAGTTGCGCCCTTTCGCGTCGCCCTGATCTGGCGAAGGCTCAAAAAACTCCTCGGCAAACTCGGGTATGTATGTTTGCAGAGGGTTTTCGGTGACTTCACGGCGGTGTGCCACCAGCGCCACTTTGCTTTTGCTCGCCCTAGGAGCGAAGAACTTGAATACCCTCACATGGAACGTGCGATCGCCATCGGTCGAGGGGAAACTGAAGGTTGGATTTTCGACTGCAAGCTCAACGATTTGCGTATTTTCGCGAGCAAGGTAATCGTTGAGCGCGATGGGCGTCGTCGAGCGATGGTCCCGGATAACGATGCGCGGACAAACACGCTCCTTGTCTACGAAATAGGGCAACAGGCGTTCGACCACGACCCTGCTGATCACGTCCAAGCCCTTATCCGGGAACTTGACGGATTTTATGCCCGAAATCTCAACCTCTGATCCCGTATCAGTAGCATCGGAAGCAGCGACCTTTTCATCGACGACGATTTCGTTGCCGAGCCCCATCCGAAAGGAGCGGTCGAAGAACGAACCGTCTTCAGCGAAAGTGCTCTTGACCTTGACGCGCTCGAAATACTTCAAGCAGGTGAACCGCCCAAAACCCTTACCCCCGTCAGCAGCTTTCAGATCGGTGTAGAGCGTATCAAACGCATCCCGATTGCGCTTGGTGAAGCCAACACCGTTATCCTTCACCACAAACCCATCGACCTCTTCGAGCCGGTCGGTGAGGTCTGGTTGGCCGTTGCGAAGCACGTCGATTTCGACCAAGCCGTCCCCGGCTCCCCTCTGCTCGACCGCTTGGATGCCATTTACCACCAGTTCGACCAGTGGCGTGTAGCTGTTCGTTCCCGACCGGATGTTCTCAACGAGTCGCTTGATATTAACGTTGCTCATGCAAGATCACCAAGGGGCGGCAGCGAGCGAACGATCTTCATTGTCTCCAAGCTGACGGTGATCACCCGCTGGAAAAGTAGCAACGGATAGGCCGGATCGCCCACCGTCTCGGTGGCATAGCGGTTGGCGTCGTTCACGATGCCGCTGGCCTTGTCGGTCTTTACGCACTGCCGTTCCATCACCCATTCCAACGCGGGCTTGCCACTTACCACATACTCATAGGCGTCGAGCGGTATGCCAGTCATGGTAATGTGGGCGTTGTAAACCACCGTTGTCTTGTCGAGCTTCGGGCGCTTACCCGCGAATCGCATCTGCTCAACCCGATAAAAGCTCTGGGGATCGTCGATGTTCGCGAGGCGCAGATCGCCCTGCGCAATGGATACGGGATACGGATCAACGCCCTCGTAGCCGACGTGAAGGTCGGCCAGCTTCCGACCAGCTTCCGCAAAAGCGCGAAAGTTCTCGATTCCCTTCACGGCCGGGATGCGGGGCAACTCCTTTGCAAGGTTGTCCGCGTAGCTCTCCCGATAGGAGGGCGAGTGGAGCACGGCGTAGATGTAGTAGAAGAGGTCGTCCTCGATAATCTCGCTTCCCGGGTATGCCGCTTGGAAGTGACCGAGCCCTTGAACCGATATCCCGCTGCGTTGCCCGACCGCCTTGAGATCGAGTCCTCCGGCTTCACGTCCGGGAGGATCGTAGACGATCAATGGGAAGCATTGCGCTCCACCCATATCGCCAAAGTGAATGCTCGGTGTCAGGTCAGTCATCAACACCGAGAACTCGCCACGAAAACCGGGCGCGGAGAGCGAGATCACGCGGTTCTCGGAGTCGGGTTTCGGGAAATACCTGTCGGTGAGATACTTGCTCCAGTTCAGGCGTCCATCCATGTAGAGCCACTGTCGAGTAAAGGGCCGATAATGCGCCAGTCGGAGCTTGGACTCTTCAAACGTATACTTCTTTCCCGATGACAGATCGGCCAGCGTTTTCTGACACCATTTGAATGAGGCTTCATCGCCACGGGGGGTGTAGGCTTGGTCCAACGAGTTGAAGAACGAAATGGACTTCTGCATGCGGGACGCAAGACCAGCCTTTGAGCTATCGTAGCACCACAAGTCTCGATTGGTTTTCATTCCAGCCGAGTAGGTGGGAAACAGTCCCGCCCCGGTCTTATCGCTGTCAGGCATCGGGACGAACTGCTCGAAGCCAAGCTCGCCCTGATTGAGCCAGTTTCCGCTCTGATCCGGTTCGATGGTCTGCCAGCCATCAGCCTCCGCGATGCCGGAGATGCTGCCAAATCGCGCAACAATCCCGAGCTTCTCCTCGCGCGAGAGATAATCTCCAATATCGTGGAAATGTATTTGACCGCTCTTCTTGGTGGAAGGGTTCTTCACCAGTAAGGAGATAGCGACTGGGGTGCGAGAGCCCAATCCGAATACGTTGTCTTTCTCTCGACGACGGCGTTCTCCTGCCGTTCTGGCATTACCCCGCAGGTGAAACACATAGATGTTTGCGAACTCGTCAGCCAAGCACTTGCGCAGACCATCAGTAGCGTTTCCATCCACCCAACTTCCGTTGCTCACGTAGGCGATCACACCGCTGTCTCCGATGCGATCGCTCGCCCAGCGGATCGCGCGAATGTAGCTGTCGTAGAGCGACCGCTTGTTCGTCATGCGGGTTTCGGCCGCATACGTCTCGCGAATGCGCCCATCGAGTTTTGGGTAAACGACGTTGGCGGCATCGTCGTTGGCGCTGCCTTGCCCGACCGAATAGGGCGGGTTGCCCATGATGACCCGGATGTCGAGCGACTTCTGGCGCGTGCGGCGGCTGCTGTTATCCGCCATGAGGTCGCTGATGAGGTCGCGATCCTGCTCATAAAGCTGGAAGGTGTCGGTGAGACAGATGCCCTCGAACGGCTTGTAATCCCCGCCCGACATCGTGTGATAGACGGCCTCGATATTGATGGCGGCAATGTAGTAGGCGAGTAGCACGATCTCGTTGGCATGGATTTCGTGCTGGTATTTGTGGGCGAGTTCGTCCGGCGCGATCAGTCCAGACTGGAGCAGGCGCGTGATGAAGGTGCCGGTGCCGGTGAACGGATCGAGGATGTGGACGCCCTTGCTGCCGAGCGTCTGACCGAACTCCGACTTGAGCACCTCATTCACCGAGTGGATGATAAAATCGACCACCTCGACCGGCGTATAGACGATGCCGAGCCGCTCGGTCATTCGGGGAAAGGCGTTGCGGAAGAACTTGTCGTAGAGTTCGACGACGATCTTCTGCTTGCCCGCCGCGTTGTCGATCCCGGCAGCGCGCACGCGCACGCTGGCGTAGAAGCGCTCAAGTGACTCGGCTTCCTTGCCGAGGTTCTGCTCGTCGAGCGCGGTGAGAACCTCCTCCATCGCGACCGAGACGGGGTTGTTCTTGGTGAAGCTGTAGCCCTCGAACAGCGCCTCGAAGACCGGGCGCGTGATCAGATGCTGGGCCAGCATCTCGATCGCGTCGTTCTCGCTGATGCTCTCGTTCAGGTCGTCCCTGATTTCGGCAAGGAAGCGCTCGAACGCCGCGCGCTCGGTCGATCCCGGCTGCTGCACGATGGCGGTGATACGGGTGATATGGTTCTGGGCAATCTTGGCGATATCGCCTGCCCAGTCTTCCCAATAGTCGCGCCTTCCACACTTCTTGACGATCTTGGCGCGGATCGCGGTGGTGAACTCGTCGAGCGTGAAGGCAAGCTGGTCCTCACCGCCTGTGGGCTCGCTGCTGCCATCGCGGTCGCCACTATCGGTCGATCCGCCACCCTGACCGATGCCGATGCCGCCAGCCTTCTTTTTCGCCTTTGTCGGCAGCTTGTCGGAAACCGCGATCACCTCGATCTGGCCGCTGACATCGACGCCCAAATCCATCTTGTTGATGGTGGCATCGAAGCGCTCGTCGTGCGCGCGAAGCGCATTGAGAATCTGCCAGACGACTTTGTATTTCTCGTTGTTGTTAAGCGCCTCCTCGGGCGCGACTCCTGCGGGGATACCGACCGGCAGGATGACGTAGCCCATTTTTTTACCGGGAGCGCGGCGCATGACGCGACCGACCGACTGGACCACATCAATCTGCGACTTGCGAGGATGCAGGAACATGATCGCGTCGAGCGCGGGCACGTCCACACCTTCCGACAGGCAGCGCGCGTTCGACAGGATGCGGCAGCTATGATCCTCATGCTCGGCCTTCAGCCATTCGAGTTCACGGGTGCGCGTTTTCGCATTGAAGGTGCCATCGACGTGGTGGACCTCGCAGCCGAGGGGCGGCTCCTCGTCACCGCTGGCGGCTGACGTGAGATATTCCTCTACGACGGCAGAGAACTCGTCACGCACCAGCTTGGAGGAAGCAATGTCCTTACAGAAGGCGAGCGCACGGCGCATATGCCCGGTGTCGGTCGCCACGTCGGCGGCGAGATCGGCCTTGGTGAGGGCCTTGTAGCATCCGACGATCTTGGTCGCGTCGTCGAGCTTGAGGGCGTTGTCCTCGTCCTTGAGGCGGTTTTGGATCGAGGTGCTGACCATCGCCTCATCGACGGCGAGGACGATCACCTTGTAGTCGGTGAGAAGGTCATTCTGGACCGCCCATCCAAAGCCGCGCTGGAATAGTGTCTCGCCATAGAGCGCTGGGTCGTCCATCGAGCATAGCTCGGCGGAAACCTCCTTCGCCTTCGACCGCACGGCGTCACCGAAGATGCGCGGCGTCGCGGTCATGTAGAGGCGTTTCTTGCCCGCGATGAAATCCTGATTGTGGATGCGAACGAAGTTGCTCTCGTCCTCACCTTCCAGCGTCGCGCCGGTCGTGCGGTGCGCCTCGTCGCAGATGATGAGATCGAACTCGGGGAAGCCGTGCTGCTTCTGGGCGTTCGAAATCACCTGAATCGACTGGTAGGTGCTGAAGACCACCGTCATCTCGTCCGGGGCGGATGCCTTCGCCTTGTTGGCGAGCTTCGCCGGATCGGTGGTGGCGGGGTGCGCGAGATCGTGAACGTCGATATCACCGATATCGTCGTTGCCCTTGTTGCGCTTGCCCACCTGCGCGTCCGAGCAGACCGCGAAGGCCCGGAGCGGCGTGGTGGTGTCGAGCGACCACTCCCGCACCGTCTGGCTCATGAGGGCGAGCGATGGCACGAGGAACAGCACAAACTTGCCGGGACCGGCGAGGTCTTCGGCGATCTTGAGGCCGGTGAACGTTTTGCCGGTGCCGCAGGCCATGATGAGCTTGCCGCGATCCGCTTCCGACAGCCCCTCGCGCACCGCCTCCAGCGCCTCGCGCTGATGCTGGCGCACCTCCTTCTTGGGCGCGAGGACGATCTGGTCGTCGGCCAGATAGGTGCGCCAGTCGATCGGGCTCTGTTCGAGCCGCTCCATGCTGATCCGGGTGGTCGAGATATTCTGGCCGTCGAGGGCGTCTTCGGCGTTCTTGCTCCACGCCACCTCGGTCGTGTCGATGATTAGGCGGCGGGTGAACGGGGCTTTGCCCGACGCGGTGAAGAACGAGTCGATATCGGATTTCTGGATGTGGTGGTCGGCGCGATAGAACTTGCACTGGACCGCGCAGAAGCCGCCATCGTCGCGCAGCTTCGCCACAAGGTCGATGCCTGTGTCGGTCTGCTTCCACCCAGCGGCTTCAGCCCACTCGCGGAAGGTCCACGCATCCTCATATTGCTGCGCCATCTCGGGGTCATGCTTCAGGAACTCGACGCACAAACGCTCGAAATACGTGCCCTTCTCGCGCTCGGACTTGGCACCCGAGCGATAGCGTTCCAGCAGATCACGAATAGCAGAAGACACAGAAAACCCCGCCCCAACAACCCTATGACGGGTGATAGCGAAAGAGCAGCGCGCTGTCAGCGACGATGAGAAAAGCCGCTCCGGTTATCCCCGCTGGGGGCAGTGATAGGACCGAGCTAGAACTCCGGTGAGCCGAGCCGCTTCAAAACGCGGCCCCGCACCTCCGCCTCTGCCGCCATCTGCGCCAACCGTTGTTCTGCCAGCGCCCATCGAAACGAACGGGTAGCTGGATCGGTAGCGCGCGCAGGGTCGCGGGGGCTCATCAGCTTGAAAAGTGAAAGGCTGCCCTCGTCGTCACAATAGTCGTCCATTCAATATTTAGGCGCAGCCAGAAGGCTTTTCGGGCCTACATCGGCACGGCTGACACGACACTACTCGTTGCCAGACAGGTTCTCACGAGCCTCGTTCTCACGGCGATCAAGAGCTTCTTCGAGAAGGAGGCGAATGAAATCACCCTGCCTCATTGTGCCGCGCAAAGCGTCAATGCGCGCTTTCGTGCCTTCGCGGGCACGCAGATGGATCGCTTCGTCGAATATCTTGGGCTTGGTCACATAAGCACGAATAGCGGTATCGCTTTCTTTCATCCAGCCCTCACGAACCGATCTCGTTTGACGTTTAACCGATACCGGTTATCTTAACCGATACCGCTTAACAAGCAAGGCTCGACGACGCTGACAGGCGCGGTCGCGTCATGGCTTGGAGCCACCGGTCAAAGGGGGAAATGATGGACGAGAAAACGAGGCGCTTTATCGAGCAAGCCGAATGGCATCGGATGCGCGCCAACGAAGACAGAGTCAGGTTTAAAGCAGGGCAGGAATCTGAAGCTCAACGCGCACACGACAAACGAGTGGCCTATGTCCTGAAATACGGACGTGACGGAGCAGTGGCACGCACGATTAAGAAGTGGGCCGTTGGATTCTTTGCCGTGGCGGTGCTCTCATTCCCAGATATGTTGAAAGATGAAGGCGCAGTCCATGCGTTTTCAATGGCGATCTTTCTACCGCTGCTCGGGTTTGGCATCGGGTGCTATCGGGCTTCCCGACTTCCTCGGGTGTGATCAAGACAGCCCACTTGCGGCCTAACCCTATTCACCCGTCCATCATGTGGAGGCCGAGCTATCGCTCGCCCTGCTCGTTGTCAGTTTGGTCGCAGTCGCTCCCAACCTGACCGAGC
>NZ_JBGGWB010000015.1 GCF_041321155.1 Sphingomonas sp. IW22
GTTGCCGGGATCACCTGGGTTGCGAACGGCGCATATTGATCGGACACATGGCTGTATCCCTTGAGGCCCGGGACGTTGCCATATTTCGCGTTGATCAGATTCATCGCCTCGCCCTGCTCGTTAGCAAGGAAGAACTGCCCGTCGCTGGATGCCGATTGCCCTTGTCCCCAGAAGGCGGCCATGGGCAGGGCGGCGTGGGCCTCCACGATCATGGCGAGCGCCCGATCATAGGCGCTGCCTTCGACATGCCAGCGCGCGATCCGCAGCAATTCCCAGAAGCTGTGCGTGTTGGTCGCCGCCGCCATCTTGCGCAAACCGAGATTGACGCCTTCCGCCAGCAACACGTTCATCAGGCCGATCCGGTCGCTGCAGGGCGCGCCGGTGCGCAGATGCGTGAACGCCTCGGAAAATCCGGTTCGCTCATCGACTTCCAGCAACAGATCGGTGATCCTCGCGGGCGGGAGCTGTTGATAGAGATCGAGCACGAGATCCTCGGCCCCTTCGGGCGTGTCGGCCCTCAGCTTGTCGATGTGCAGCTTGCCGTTCTCGATGATGCCGCCTGGGATCGTGCCGGTTCGCGCCGCGCGGCCAAACTCCTTCAGCCGTGTATCCAGTCGAGCCCTGCGCTCGGCCAGCCATTCGCCGGGTCGCAGCGGCACGGCGAGCCGCGCGGTCTGCTCTATCGCCTGTGGCGGGACCAGAAGCTGCTTGAGGTCGCCATAGCGGCGCGATCCCGCCAACCATATGTCACCGGACCGGAAGGCGTCGCGGATGTGGAACAGCACCGCGATTTCCCAAAGCCGGTGGTCGCCGCTGGGCTCAGCGCGAAGATGACGATGCCATTTCGAGTTGGGACGTAGAAAATCCACCGGCGGATCGACCTTGATCCCGTTACGCAGCATCGCAACGGCCGCCAGAAGAGGCGTGGCGATCGGCGCCGCCTGCATGTCGAGCAGGCGCAGCATCCTGGGCGCGTAGAGGCGGAAACGGTGATAGCCGTCCAGCACACGGCTGAGCGGGTCGGCCGCGAGCACGTTGGTCAGCGCGGAGGCCGTGGCGACAAGGGTTCTGAACCGTTCCCAGCCAGGCCCGGTGGCGATTATCCCGTCCAGGGCCGTGCCATCGTCCTGCGCTCCAAGCAAAGCACCACCGATTTCGGCAAAGGACTTCAGCGTGTCCCGAACGGCCGCCTTTTCGTCGGCGATCCTGGTGTTGCAAAGGCGTTCGGAGGCCCGATAGAGACGGCCTACGATGCGATCGTGGGTCTCCACGATGACATCGGCCAGCGATGACCGCCATTCCAGGGTGCAGACAGCGAGGATCGCAAGCCGCCTGTCTTCGGGCAGATCACGCATGCCGTCGGCGTAATAGCGCTCGCCCTGCCGGCGAAGCCGGGTCACACGATGCGCCGGCACGCCGTCCAGCAAATCCGCCGGAAGATCGAACCTTTGAAGATATTCCAGTCGATCCATCAGCCGGTTAGCGGCTGCTGAATTTGCGCCAACCTCGAACTGTCGCAGCCATACGAAGCGCGTGACGCGACCATCCACCGTATCCTCCAACAGGTGAGCCAAATTCTCGCTCAGGGTTGGCGTGATGCGATGGGCGATAAGATCCTCGATCCGGCGCTCGGCCTCAACCAGCGCATCGGCGCAAAGGCGCTCGATCGTCGAGGAGCCGGGAAGGATCGTGCGGGTGCGGCGACACTCCGCAACGAAGCGACGGGCAAGATCCTCATTCGATGTCGCCGCCTCGGCTTCCCGAGCGATCCATTCGCGCAAATCCCGTGCGCCCCGCCCCGAAAAGGAGCGGGGCTGTTGAAAAAGGCCGAGTGATCCGATCGCGCTCCTGACGGGTTCCCTGCTTCGACACATCGGGAGCAGCGGCCATGATGGGTGAGCAACAGCGAGGCGGCAAGGCCGCAAGTTGGCGGGCGCTGGGAGCGATGATCCCCGCCGATCACATCCTACGCAGGATAGACGGGCTGATCGACCTGGGCGAACTGCGCGATGCGCTCGCCCCGCACTACAGTCACCGTGGGCGTCCCTCGATCGCGCCCGAATTGCTGGTTCGCATGGCGATGATCGCTCGCCTCTATGGCATCACGTCGGAGCGCCGGCTGTGCGAGGAAGTCCGCTTCAACCTCGCCTACCGCTGGTTCTGCCGATTGCCGCTCGATGCGCCCGTGCCGCACCACTCAACGTTCAGCAAGAACCGGCATGGCCGCTTCCGCGATGCCGGCATCTTTCGCATCCTGTTCGAGCAGACGGTGCGGCGCTGCGCCAACGCGGGGCTGATTGCCCACAAGGATGCCGCAATTGACGCGTCGTTCGTCGCCGCTGATGCAAGCTGGCAGCGCAAGATGCGGGACGCCGACATGGCCGCGCCCCGGCTTCCCCGCCCGGTTTGTGAATGGCTGGCAGATCAGGCCAATGCTCCACCGCAGGATTATGGCGTACCGCGTGGCAAGCCGGCCGAGGTGTCACGCACCGATCCGGCGTCGGCGTGGTCGGCGCGCACGGCGCGGGGGCGGTTCGGCTATGCCTTCAATGTCCTGATCGACACGCCGGGAGGGGTGGCGATCGATGTGGAGGCCAGTCCCGCCCGCTTCGCAGCGGAAGTCGATGCGGGGCGGACCATGCTGGCACGGGCCGACGATCGGTTCGGCTACCGGCCAAAGCGTGTCGCGGCCGATACCGCCTATGGCAGCGCCGCGTTCCTGGCGTTCGTCACCGATCGCGGCACCATCCCGCATATCCCGGTGCTGGAACGATCCGAACAGACCAAGGGCAAATTCCCCCGCGAAGCCTTCCGCTATGAACGGGAGCAGGACCGCTATGTCTGCCCCGCTGGGAAGACACTACCCTTTCGCGGTGCCGATCGTCGGGCCGGCTTCCTCCGATACAGCGCCAGTCCCGCCGATTGCCGCGCCTGTCACCTCAAACTGAAATGCACCGCAGGCAGCAACAGGTCGGTGACGCACAGCGAACACGAGGACGTGCGCGAGCTGGTGCGCGGCGAAATGCAGACGCCCCTATTCAAGCGGTCGATGCGGCTGCGTCGGAGCGTCGAGCGGGTGTTTGCCGATGCCAAGGGTAAGCGGGGGCTAACCCGTTTGCACCTTCGCGGCCTGCGCGGTGCCGAGGAAGAGTTTTTGTTGGGCGCGGCCATTGCCAATCTGGTGCTATTGGCCCGTCCTGACGCACGACCGGCACGGACCCGCCGCCCGCCCCCGGTGCCGGAACGGATCGACCACATGGCCCGGATCAGCCGGGGCCGGTTTGAGCAATCCTACTACGCGACGATCTTCTGAGACCGATTAGCCGGGTTCGCGCTCGGCCGCAGGGAAGTGGCGATAGAAGGTGGAACGGCCGACCTGGAGCAGCTTTGCGACCTTCGCCGGTTTGTCGCCGGCCTTGAGCAGCTTGCGGGCTGTGTCGAGCATGTCGGGCGTCATGACCGACTTGCGGCCTCCACCCGTGCCGCCCTTTGCCCGTGCCGCTGCCAAACCGGCAATCGTCCGTTCCTTTATCAGTTCGCGCTCCATCTCCGCGACGGAAGCGAGGATATGGAACAGCAGCCGGCCCGATGGGGTGGCCGTGTCGAACCCGTCCGTCAGCGATCGGAAATCTATCTTGCGAGCGGACAAGTCTGCCGCCAGTTCGATCAGGCCCCCGATCGATCGGCCAAGGCGATCGAGCTTCCATATCACCAGCGTGTCACCGGCCCGCACGAAGTTGAGAGCTTCGGTCAGACCGGGCCGGTTCAGCTTCGCGCCGCTCACCTTGTCGGTGAACAGCTTTTCGCAGCCGGCCTTGGTCAGCGCGTCGGTTTGTAGCGTCAGGTCCTGATCGGAGGTCGAGACACGCGCATAACCAACCAGCATGAGTCCCGTTATCCCATCTCAAACAGCGAATTTCGGGACTCATATTTCGGGAACATATTTTGGGAAAGCCCTTGGCGGGGATACGGCGGAATTTTGTGTCGGTGACAGTCGTCCCGTTGGAGGTTCGTTTTTGGGAAACTGCTTATCGTCCGGGCGGGGGCGGTTCGTCGAACAGCATTTCCAGATCATCGGCCTCAAACCCGCCCTTGGGGCGTTCGACGAGCGTGAAGCGCCATCGCTGCCCGCGCCGTAGCTCAGTGAACCCGGCGCGCTCCGCCGCTCGGACGTGGACAAAGACCTTGGGCTGCTTGTCGTCACGAGAGATGAAGCCCCAGGCCCCACCACGGTCGAGGTATTTGATCGTTCCGGTCGGCATGATGCCTTCCTTTCGGGCCTAGCCCTCCTTGGCGCAGGCGAGGCACATCGTCGTCGCGGGCGCACGATCGAGGCGCTTGGCCTCGATTTCCTCACCACAGCGGACGCACCAGCCATAATCGCCGCTGTCGATCCGCATCAGTGCGGCGTCGATGCGGCTACATTCGGCTTGCCGGTGCCGCTGCGCCGCCAGTGCCATTGCCTGCACCTGCATGGCGTCGATCCGCGACAGGCGGCCGACGCTTTCCTGATCGAGCGTGACCGGGGCGCGCGTTTCCTCGGCCGCCGCATCATCGGCGACGAGCTGATCGCGAAGCGCCAGCAGTTGCCGACGCCGCGCATCAAGGTCCGGCGCGTCCCCGGCTATGTCAGCGTACCAACAGTACCGGGGCGCGAACGGTGCGGATCATCGTTGTCGTCGTGCTGCCGACGATCAGGGTGCGAAGCGGCGAGTGTCCATAGGCACCCATCACCAGCATCGCGCCGGGATGCGCCGCCATATGATCGCCGATCACCGCATCGACCTTGCCGTCACGCAGGACGGTTTCGGAACAGGCGGGCAGCGTTGCTGCCGCTGCGCCGAGCTGGTCGCGGTGTTTGCCATCATCCGGCCCCGCCATGACGAGGTGTACTGGCAAACCACCGAACAGCGGCGAGGTAGCGACATGACGGACAGCGCGGCAGGCGGCGGGGCTGTTGTCGAAGGCGATCACCACCGCGTCAGGTGCCTTGGCTTCGCGTGAGGCGATCAGCACCGGCTTGTCGCTGGCACGCACGACCCGTTCGACCTTGGAGCCGATATGGTCGGTCGCGAACTCGCCCGACGCGCCGCGCTTGCCGATGATGACCAATGCAGCATCGGCTTCACGCTCGACGATCGTCTCCACGATCCCTCCATGCAGGTGCATCGACGCGACCGTGATGCCCTGCTCCTTCAAGCGAGTGCCGCCTGCGTCCAGCAGGATGCGCCCTTCCTCGATGGCAAGACGCCCCGCCGCTTCCTCGATGCGGGTCAGCTCTTCCAGCAGCTCGCTTTTGACACCGAGGCCGATCGCGCCGCTATGATCGTTGCGCGATGCCACGGCATCCTTGCGCTGGACGACGTGCAGCAGCTCGACATCGGCCCCGAGCCGGGTAGCGGCCCAGGCCGCCAGATCGACGACGCTGGTCGCGTAGGTGGATGCGTCGATACAGGCCAATATGCGGTTCATAAGCCCTCTCCTCAGTGGGCGCCGAGCGCTGCTTCGGCGCCGGGCTTGTCATGGACGGCGAAGCGATCGACCATCGTCGCGCTCGCCTGATTGAGGCCGATGACCTCGACATGGGTGCCTTCGCGGCGGAACTTGAGGATCGCCTTGTCGAGGCTCCCCACCGCCGAAATGTCCCAGAAGTGCGCGGCGGTCAGGTCGATGACCACATTGTCCAGCACCTCCTTGAAGTCGAAGGCGTCGGCGAACCGCTCGGACGAGGCGAAGAACACCTGACCCGAGACGCGGTAGGTCCGCGTCCTGCCATCCGCGCTCAGCTCGGATGCCACGTCGAACAGGCGCTTGACCTTGCTGGCGAAGAACAGACCGGACAGGATCACGCCTGCGACCACGCCTTGCGCCAGATCGTGCGTCGAGACGACAACCAGCACCGTCACCAGCATGACAACCGACGACTGCCACGGATGGCTCTTGAGGTTCCTGATCGATCCCCAGGAGAAGGTGCCGATCGACACCATAATCATCACCGCGACCAGCGCCGGCATCGGAATGCGGGCGACCAGCGGCCCCAGTACGACGATCAGGAACAGCAGGAACGCGCCCGACACAAAGGTGGAAAGGCGGGTGGAGCCGCCCGACTTCACGTTGATGACCGACTGCCCGATCATGGCGCAGCCGCCCATCCCGCCGAGGAAGCCGGTCAGAAAATTGGCGATACCCTGCCCCTTCATCTCGCGGCGCTTGTTCGATGGCGTGTCGGTCAGATCATCGACGATCTGCGCGGTCATCATCGATTCCAGCAGGCCAACCGCCGCCATCGTCAGCGAATAGGGGAAAATGATGCGCAGCGTTTCCAGCGTGAACGGCACCTGTGGGATGCCGAACGCTGGCAGCGACGAGGGCAGCTTGCCCATATCGCCCACCGTGTTGACCTTGATGCCGGCATAGATCGAGACGATCGTCAGGATCACGATCGCGACCAGCGGCGACGGGATCGCCTTGGTCAGACGCGGGAACAGGTAGATGATCGCCAGGCCCGCCGCGACCATCGCGTAGGTTTCCCACCCGACGTTCGTTAGCTGGGGAAGCTGCGCGATGAAGATTAGGATCGCGAGCGCGTTGACGAAGCCGGTGATGACCGAGCGTGACACATACTGCATCAGCAGGTCGAGCTTCAGGAAGCCGGCGACGCCCTGGATCAGTCCCATGAGGATGGTGGCGGCAAAGAGGTACTGGACGCCGTGATCGCGGATCAGCGGCAGGACAAGAACCGCAATGGCGGCGGTTGCGGCCGAAATCATGCCGGGGCGTCCGCCCACGAGCGAGATGATGACGGCGATGGAGAAGGAGGCAAACAGCCCGACGCTTGGATCGACGCCGGCAATGATCGAGAAGCCGATGGCCTCCGGGATCAGCGCGAGCGCGACGACGATACCCGCAAGCACGTCGGCGCGCGGGTTCGAGAGCCATTCGCGTCGAAGCGAAGTAGCAAATGTCATGTAGAAACCTGATCGCAATAGCGAGGGGCGCACGCCGTCAGACGCGTTCAATCAACGATACTCGGAAGCGAGGCCCAAATTCGCTAAGGTTATCCCGGGGATAGGCGCCGGGCCGAGCCACCCGAATCAATCCGGGTCCGTCGAAGGCCTCTAGATAGTCACTGATCGGACCATATTGCAACTGCGAACATCAGCAGCCTGCATTCCCATAATACCATCCCATGCGAGACGGGATCGCAAAACCTTAGGGTGTCATTCCGCCCTCAACCGTACCCGGCCGCGAGCGGCGCATTTTTCAACAGCCCCAGGTGTTTTCCGACGCCCTCAGGCCTTAGACCCCATGACTGCCCGAGCCTCGGAGGCTCGAATCTGAGATGCTGATGATGGATTTTTCAGCAGCGGAGGCGAGTCATGACGGAGGCAGTGAAATACGTTGGTCTGGACGTGCA
>NZ_JBGGWB010000016.1 GCF_041321155.1 Sphingomonas sp. IW22
TGCACGTCCAGACCAACGTATTTCACTGCCTCCGTCATGACTCGCCTCCGCTGCTGAAAAATCCATCATCAGCATCTCAGATTCGAGCCTCCGAGGCTCGGGCAGTCATGGGGTCTAAGCGTCCCGGCTTTGCTGGTGGAGGCGCAGCGGCCTGAACCGCTCGCGAGGTTTGTCGATCTCGCCCCAGAGATAGTCGCCGGTGAGGCCGATATGCTCCCAGCCCAGAGGGGCGACGTGGGCGAGCAGCTCGTCGGGCACGTCGACGCCGCTGCCGCGCAGATGACGGACAGCTCGGTCGAGATAGACGGTGTTCCAGAGCGTCATGGCCGCGGTGACGAGGGTCAGGCCGGAGGCGCGATGGCGCTGGTTCTCGAAGGTGCGGTCGCGCAGTTCGCCGAGGCGGTTGAAGAAGATGGCGCGGGCGAGCGCGTTGCGGGCCTCGCCCTTGTTGAGAATGCTGCCGGTGCGACGACGCTGGTCGGGATCATCGAACCAGTCGAGCATGAACAGGGTGCGTTCGATCCGACCTATCTCCCGCAGCGCGCGGGCGACCGAGTTCTGACGCGGGAAGCCCGCCAGCTTGCGGAGCATGACCGAGGCGCTCACCGTGCCGGCGCGGATCGAGGCGGCAAGGCGCAGGGTTTCGTCCCAGTTCTCCTCGATCGCGCGGATCTTGACCGGACCGGCGACGAGCGGGCGCAGCGTCGGCCACGAGTCGAGCGGCGACAGGCTGTAGAGCCGGCGCTCGTTGAGGTCGCGGATGCGGGGCGCGAAGCGGAAGCCGAGCAGATGGCACAGGCCGAAGACATGATCGACCGCGCCGGCGGTATCGGTCGCATGTTCGCGGATGACCAGCTCGCTTTCATGGTCGAGCAGGCCGTCGAGGACATGCGCGGCCTCGCCGGCATTGGCGGCGATGACCTTGGTGTGGAACGGCGTGAAGCGGTCGGTGACGTGGGTGTAGAACAGCACGCCTGGTTCGGTGCCATAGCGGGCGTTGTGATCGGCGCGGGCCTCGCCCTGACCACCGGCACGAAAGAACTGCCCGTCCGACGACGATGTATCGCCCGGTCCCCAGACCGCCGCGAGCGGATGCGCGGTATGGCAATCGACGATCGCCGCCAGCGCCGACAGATAGGTTTCGTCGCGCACATGCCATTCCGCCGTCCAGCGCAGGCGAGACAACGTCAGCCCGCGCGAGCTTTCGGCCATGCGGCCCAGGCCGAGGTTGGTCGCATCGGCGAGGATCGCACCCATCAGCGCGGACTGGTCGGAGGCGGGGGCGCCGCTGCGCGCATGGACGAAACGGTCGGCGAATCCCGACCATGCGGCGACCTCGACCAGCAGATCGGTGATTCGGACGCGCGGCAGCATCGCGTAGAGCCGGGCCTTTAGCGCATCGGCATCGTCGGACGGGGATCGCCGGATCGACGATATGAGCAACTGCCCGCGTTCGATCGTCACATCGACCAGCTCGCCCGCTGCGGCTGCGCGCTCCACCTCCGTCATGCGCCGGGCCAACAGGGTGCGGCGTTCCTCGTACCATTTGGAAAAGTCGGTCGGCACAACCAGGCGCAGATCGCCGCTCGCGCGCATCGCTTCGAAGGCGGGCATGGGCAGCTGATAGTCGTCGAGCGTGCGATAGGCGCGGCTGCCGTCCACCCAGATGCTGCCCGAGCCGAGCCGCTCGCGCAGGTGGGCGATCACTGCGATCTCATAGGCGCGCCGGTCTATCGTCCCTTCCGCCGGCTGCACGACCTTGCGCCAGCGCGGCTTGATGAAGCTGGTCGGCACTCGCTTCGGCAGGACCGATCGACCGTCGCGGTACATCGTGCGCAGCACCTCGATCGCGCCGAGCAGCGGATCAGCCAACCGCGCGGTGCGGAAGGTGAAAGCGGCGAGAAACGTCGGGGCGAAACGCCGCACGGCGGGATAGCGTTCGACCACTTCTTCCAGCCCGTCATCGGCCGAGCGCGTCAGATCCTCGGCAAAGCGGATGCTGCGTTCGAGCTGATCCCAGCCCATCTTCGCGTCGATCGCGCGGAAGGCATCGCGCCCGCTCGCACGAGCATCTACCAGCAGGCGACCGAGCCGGGCATGGAAACGCGCGGTGTCCTTCAGCATCCGTGCCTGGCCGAGCAGCCGATCGGAGCGGGTGCGGTCGGCACGGCGGAACAGCGCGCCCACCATCTTCTCCACCATGACCAGCGCGGCGTCGGTCAACGTCGCTTCCATCTCGATCACGGAAGCTACGAGCATGGCGAGCCGGCGCGGACGTTCGAGACGCCGCAGGTGCTGGGCGGTGACGATGCCGGCGGTCCGCGCAATGACGGCATAGCGAGCAGCATGGATACGTCGTGCTCGATCAGCCGCGATCCCGATGCCGCGCACGGTGTCGAGCCGTTCGACGATTCCCTTCAGGTTCGCGGCCGATGGTGCTTCCGGCCATTCGCGTATCCATCCTAGCCGGGTGCGCCCATCATCGTCGGAGGCGATCATGTGTTCGAGTGCGGCTTCCTGTTCGGTCGAACAGTCGCGGATCAGATTGGAATGGGCCGCCTTGCGCGCCCGTGTCCGCACGATGAGGGCGAGCCGTTCCAGCGTCGATGTCGCCGGCAGTACGATCCGGTCCGCCCGCAAGCGATCGACCATGCCTGTGACGATCGTCTCACCTCTATCAGTCGAAGCGGCAATCTCCGATCCCAGCGCCAGCATCGCCCGTACATCCACCCGCGCGAAGGCGCGCAGACCGAGCAGAGCTTCGATCTCGGCCCGGTGTTCGCGCAATGTCGTGGGGCGCGTGGCATAGCCGGTGAAGTCGTCGGCTACGCACCCGATCTGATCGGCGAGCAGCGCGAGCATGGCGGCGGGCACCGCATCCCCCGTCAGTAGCCTGCGACCGGGATGACGCAGGTAGCAAAGCTGCACCGCATAGCCGAGCCGGTTCGCCCCGCGCCGACGTCGCGCCACCTGTGCCAGATCGTCGGGACCGAGCGTATAGAGCCGTTCGATCGTCGCGCGATCGGCAGGCGGGTCGAAGATCACAGCACGCTGCGCGGGCGACAGGATGGTCTTGGTCGGCATCGGCTTCCTGTTCGTCACGAAACAGGAAAGCGTACCCGTTCATGGAGCATAGACCAGAAGACGGGTTATGTGACATTATCGCGATTGATCGACGGGCAATGCCGCTCCGTCACGTGAACGGACGTATATGTGACAACGCAGATCGGTTACGCGCGGGTGTCCAAGGCGGACGGCAGCCAGGTCCACGACCTGCAGCACGACGCGCTGGTCGCGGCCG
The DNA here is from genome assembly GCF_041321155.1 of Sphingomonas sp. IW22. Classification (GTDB taxonomy): domain Bacteria; phylum Pseudomonadota; class Alphaproteobacteria; order Sphingomonadales; family Sphingomonadaceae; genus Sphingomonas. The sequence continues at coordinate 3,302 of NZ_JBGGWB010000016.1, forward strand.
GCGTCGATCCCGAGCATATCTATGAGGATGCCGCATCGGGCCGGCTCGACAAGCGACCGGGACTGGACGCCTGCCTGAAGGCGCTGCGCCGCGACGACACGCTGGTCATCTGGAAACTCGATCGGCTCGGCCGCGATTTGCGCCACCTCGTCAATACGGTTGGTGATCTGACGAAGCGTGGCATCGGGTTGAAGGTGCTGGCGGGCGAAGGCGCGTCGATTGACACAACCACCGCCAACGGTCGGCTGATCTTCGCGATTTTCGCCGGCCTCGCCGAGTTCGAGCGAGAACTGATCGTCGAGCGCACGCGCGCCGGTCTGGAGTCCGCTCGGGCACGCGGTCGGCACGGCGGGCGTCCGTTCAAGATGACGCCGGCCAAACTGCGTCTCGCCCAGGCCGCGATGGGCAAACCGGAAACCAAGGTCGCGGAGCTATGCGCCGAACTCGGCGTGACGCGCCAAACACTCTACCGACACGTCACGCCGAAGGGCGAGATCAGGCCCGATGGTGAAAAGCTGTTGGCGCGAGGGCGCCGATAGCAGTCGGCTGAAGCTGCTCAGGTTCAGAGCGACGATGCCGTAACGTAGGTTCCTACCGCAATCACGACGGCGGCAAAGCCACGTTCGAGCAGCCCCTTACGGGTGCCGAGAACCTTGCCCAATGCAATACCGCCGATCGTTCCAGCGACGCCGCCCACGACCAGCATCGCGGTCACGCTCCAGTCGACCAGCCCCGACAGGGCGTAGGACAAGGCGGTGGTCAACCCCAGCGCGCTGACGACGACCAGCGACGTGCCGATCGCGAAGGGCAGCGGCATCGCGGTCGCGAGGATCAGCCCCGGCACGATCAGGAAGCCGCCCCCGATCCCGAAGAAGCCGGCGGCAAGCCCGACGCCCAGCCCGATCGGAACCAAGCGCGGCAGCAGCGTCGAGGCGCTATCGCGGGTCAGTCGCACGTCCGGCGCTTCCGCCGTGCGGCGCTTGCGCAACATCGACAAACCGACGCCAATCATCAGAAGCCCGAACAGGACAAGCAGTCGCTTGCCGTCGAACGCCTTGCCCAACTCCGCCCCCAGCGCCGCGCCGATCATTCCGGAGACGGCGAAGACACTGGCGCACCGCCATTTCACGCGGCCCGCTCGCGCATGGCCGACCAGGCTGGCAAGCGCATTGACGGTGACGGCGACAGCGGCCGTCCCGATCGCAGCGTGCGGTGATCCGACGCCGACAACATAGATCAGGAGTGGCACGGCGAGGATCGACCCGCCTCCGCCGACAAGGCCGAGGATCAGGCCAATCACGCCGCCCGATGCAAGCGCGGCAAGGGTGGCAGCGGTGTCCACGATCGCCTCAGGCTGTCGCGCGCCGGTTCCAGGGCATGACGCGCAGCAGGTTGGCCATGCCGCACCACCCCGTCACGCCCGCGAACATCAGCCCCGCCCCGACGAACGCCGACAGCCCGAAGAAGCCGGGAGCGACGAACGTGCCGAGCAGAACGCCGATCAGCACCAGCCCACCGGCGGTAATCTGCACCTGCCGCATGATTTCCAACGGCTGCGACCGATCGGCGACGGTGGGCTGTCCTGCCTGCCGCCACGCATCGATGCCGCCGCCCAGGATATAGGCCGGCGCGCCACCCGCTGCCGCGCCGAGCTGCGCCGCATTGGCGGCGGTGCGCATCCCGGACTTGCAGTGAAAGACGACCGGACGATCGTCGCGCGGGAGATCGCCGATCCGGTCGAGCGGCACGTTCATCGCGCCGGGAATGCGTTCGCGCGCATGCTCGTCGGCACCGCGAATGTCGATCAGGCGCGCACCGGCATCGATCGCGGCACGGGTATCGTCGGGAGAAAGGGTCGCGAGCGTCATCGCATCAATCCTTGCAGTAGAGCTGGTAGAGAGTGCCGAGCAGCGTTTCGACGCGGGCATCCGCGATGGCGTACCAGAGCGTCTGGCTCTCCCGCCGGTAGGTGACGAGACCCTCGTCGCGCATCCTGGCCAGGTGCTGCGAGCAGGCCGACTGCGACAAGCCGACATCACGGGCCAGATCGCCGACCGTCATCTCGCCATGCTCGACCAGCTTGCACAGCAGCATCAGCCGGCGAGCATTGCCGATCGCCTTCAGCGTGTCGGCGACCTGCCCGGCCTTCGCCTCGAATGTCGCCAGGTCCATCGGCGGTTTGAGCATCATCGCCACTCCATTAGGTGTTGCTTATGTAGCACCAGCTAATATATTAGCAAGCGCTAACGGAGAAAATCATGACTCAGCCCCTCATCGAGGCGTTTTTCGACGAGCCGACCAATACGATTAGCTACCTCGTCGGCGATCCCGCGACACGGACTGCGGCGGTGATCGATCCAGTCCTCGACTTCGACATGGCGAGCGGCGTCGCCGACACGCGCTCGGCCGAGCGGATCGTCGCCTTCGCCCGCGAGCAGGACTGGCGGATCGCGATGGTGCTGGAGACGCACGCTCATGCCGATCATCTGTCGGCCGCACCCTTCATCAAGGCGCATACAGGCGCATGGATCGGGATCGGCGCGCATATCCGCGACGTGCAGAAAATCTTCCGCCCCGTGTTCGCGATGGATGATCTGAAAACGGACGGCTCGGACTTCGACCGCCTGTTCGAGAATGGCGACCAGTTCGCGATCGGGGCGCTGGCGGTCGAGGTGCTGCATGTCCCCGGCCACACCCCGGCCGACGTGACCTATCTGATCGGCGATGCGGCGTTCGTCGGGGATACGCTGTTCATGCCCGACTATGGCACCGCCCGCGCCGACTTCCCGGGCGGGGATGCGCGGACGCTCTATCGCTCGATCCGCCGGCTATTGGCGCTGCCCGACGAGACGCGACTGTTCCTCTGCCACGACTACAAGGCACCGGGTCGCGACGACTATCGCTGGGAGACGACGGTGGGCGAGCAGCGACGGTCGAGCGTCCACGTCCATGACGGTGTGAATGAGGACGACTTCGTCGCCATGCGCGAGCAGCGTGACGCCGGGCTATCCGTGCCCAAGCTCCTGCTGCCCTCGATCCAGGTCAACATCCGCGCGGGCCATTTCGATCAGGCGGAGGCGAACGGTGTCACCTACTTGCGTATTCCGGTAAAATGGAAAGCCGGCCATCCGTGATGTCATACGATCGCTGACACGGCTTTGTGCTTAGACCCCATGACTGCCCGAGCCTCGGAGGCTCGAATCTGAGATGCTGATGATGGATTTTTCAGCAGCGGAGGCGAGTCATGACGGAGGCAGTGAAATACGTTGGTCTGGACGTGCA
>NZ_JBGGWB010000017.1:0-1084 GCF_041321155.1 Sphingomonas sp. IW22
CCGCAATCTACCGTCAACCGAATAATTAAGCGTTACAATGAAACTGGAAATTTTATTAACACTAACAGAAAAGGTAAATGTGGAAGAAAGCGACTATCAAACAAGTATGATGACCGACTAATTCTCAGAGCAAGTATGAAAAACCCTCGACTAACTGCTGTTGATATAAAGAAGGAAGTGAGTTCACATTTATCAGTCCATACTATCCGAAGAAGGCTCAATGATGGAGGAAGATTTGCTGTAAAGCCAATTGTAAAGCCAATGCTAACATCCATCAACAAGAAAAAGCGTTTACAATGGGCAAAGCAACACAGGCAATGGACAGCCCAGCAATGGAGAAAGGTTATATTCTCGGATGAGTCCTCTTTTGAAATTCAATTGGCTCATCCACGTTTCGTAAGATGTGGCTCAGAGCCATTGTCAGCTTTACACATGGTGCAGCGTGTCAAACAACCTATGAAAGTTATGATCTGGGGATGCATGAGTTACCATGGATTTGGCAGAATTCATGTGGTAGACGGTTCGATGAATACACATAAGTATATAGATGTCTTGAATACTTGTTTGATACCTCAAGCGGATCAATGGTATAATGAAGAATGGATATTTCAGCAGGATAATGCTACATGTCACACCTCCAAACTGTCAAAGATGTTTATGCATAATAAGGGCATCGATATTTTGCCATGGCCGCCCTGTTCTCCGGATATGAACCCAATTGAAACTCTTTGGGCAGTGATTAAGGATAAGCTACGAAAACTGACAATTACAAATAAAAATGAGCTTATTAATAAGATACTTGGCATCTGCCATAGAGATAATGAAGTGAATGCTAAATTAAGAGAGACATGCGTAAAGCTGGTAGATGGCATGCCCCGTCGCATCGATGCTCTTATCAAAGGAAATGGAGGCCACACAAAGTTTTGATATGTAAAAAACTTTTTGAAATTCATGAATTATCTGTTAATTACATTTGTTTCGTTTTATAATACATAGAAATATTTTTTGTATTCATTGACTTTTAATTTAAACCAAAAGTAAAATATATATAATGTGACCCAATTAATATGCTCCCTACTGTACA
>NZ_JBGGWB010000017.1:1177-2469 GCF_041321155.1 Sphingomonas sp. IW22
TTATATATCAGGTTGTCTAATAAATTCGTGCCGTTTTTAAACTGCAAAATTTTTATTTATAACATATGTACATTAAATAAAAATCAATCAATTATGTATTCGCCTTTATTGTTAATTACTGTTTCCCATCGTTTAGGTAACTTTTCGATTCCATATCGATAGAAAGCTTGATCTTTTGAGCTAAACCACTCTTCGAGCCAAATCCGGACGTCTTCATCACAATCGAATGTCACACCACGGAGGTCGTTTGCTACTGCTCGAAACAGGTAAAAATCAGAAGGCGCGATGTCTGGTGAATATGGAGGATGCTGTAATATCTCCCAATTTAATTCCTGAATGGCCGATATCGTCATTTTGGCAATATGAGGTCGGGCGTTGTCATGCTGCAAAATCAACTTATGCCGTGAATTTGGTCTTTTTTGACTAATAGCTTGGGCCACACGTTTTAATTGTTGCACATAAATTGCGGCTGTTATAGTAACATTTCTTTTCAGCAATTCCCAGTAAATTACGCCCTCTATTCCCCACCAGACACACAGCATTACCTTCCGAGAGTAATTGTCCTGTTTGACACGCGGTTTAGCCTGGTGATCTTTATCAACCCATTCCTTTCTGTGCTTCATATTTATATACAAGCACCATTTTTCATCTCCCGTAACTAGCAAAGAGAGAAACGGCCGATGTTGTTGTACGGCGTGATGATGCCTGGCAAGTAAAGAGGAACATGCATTAATCCTCTGATTTTTGTTACGTTCATTCAGGTGATGAGGAATCCAAGCACCATATTTTTGAAATTTTCTCATTCTATGGAGATGGTTCAGAACTGTCTGTGGATTACAACTAAGTTGTCCGGCTAATTCACGGGTTGTTTGACGATTATCAGCTTTTAGAAGAGAGCTGAGACACTCTTCACTGAAATGAGATGGACGTCCGGAACGAGGAGCATCAGTTAGGCTAAAATCGCCTTTTTTAAATTTAGAAAACCACTTTCGTGCTACCCGACTAGACATGCAACCTTCTCCGTACACGGCATTTATGTTTCTGGCAGCTTGGGTTGCATTAACATGGCAATTAAACTGGTATAGAAGCACGTGTCGGAGATGTTCATTTTTATTGAATTGGGTATTCATTTTAAATTTCATCTAAAAATAAATTTAAAAATAGTGAGTCATCAAAACTATAAATAAACAACGAACACATGATCTTATTATTTAAACATTAAATTAAATTAATAATAGATGCATCTAATGTCATGCAAAACGATATCGAAAAAAAACGGAACGAATTTATTA
>NZ_JBGGWB010000018.1 GCF_041321155.1 Sphingomonas sp. IW22
TGATCCAATAAGAAAACGAAATATAATCTAGAGTAGATATTTATAATAAATTAAATAAAATATTTTATTTGATAAAATTTCAAAACGTAAATGATGATATAAATATTGTTAACAGATTCAATCATATTTTGTTTTATTGAAAAAAAGTGTTGGTAAATTATTGTGAAATATTAAAATATATATTTCTTATAAAATATATATTTGGAATTTAATGAAATCAATTTATGTTTTGGTTCACTCGTGTTACATTGTGTTATACATAAATGCAATAAAATATTTTACAACTCGATTTTCATTATTAATGGTGAGAATATTTTTTATCTCAACTGTATTGAGACAACTTCATTACCAATTATGAATGTGGATGTGTTTATTTTCTTTAATTTCTATACATTTATTTCATTTTCTTTCAATCTAATAATCACCATATTTAACCTTTGGTGATATTTAAAATGTCCTTAAACTATTCAGATTCGTTATCAAATTGAATATGTCGTGTCAGGTTTATAAATGAAGACTTGCATTTTAATTTATGCAAATTGATGGCAACTTTGCCTAATTATTTGATTCTTATGGATTGAATAAAATATAAATAATTTTTTCAAAATATTTCATCCTATGAATGTGCATCGTAGTTATGATGAAATACTTTAAATTTAGTGTCATAATCTTTTCAGTATCTACTTTATAATGTCAACTCACGCAATTGACTTTCATTTGCTCATCATGTGCAATATATCATATATTGAAATTACTTTTAACCAATAGAATGTCATTTAATGGCAAAAAAGTAAAAATTTGTCTTTATTTATTTTCAGTTAATAAAAGAAATTACTTTAAAATTTACAAAATTATTATTATGAAATACAATACTAATTACAATTGCAAACGTTATACCAAAGAAAATTTGGTGAATTCTACGACGTGGAGACGTGCGGCACCTCGTGTTGAAGTTCATGTTGAGTCTCGAGTTGAGTCTCGTGTTGAGTCTCGTGTTGAAGTCTGTGTTAAACCTCCTGTTAAGTCTTGTGAAAAGTCCGATAAAATCGGGGAAAAAAGAATTATGTATAGTAAAGATGATTTAATGAAACTGATGAAAAACAGTAAAACACCGAAAATTAATCCTCTACCAGATTCCTTATTGTCAATATTTTGGTCAAAAACTGGCGGCAACATGTCATGTTTATTGAGTAAACAAAATCCAGAAATTAAGAAACAGACAGACTGTAACGATAAAGGTATCGAATGGGAACGTAAACCAAAGCTCGTACATCATGAGAATGGTTATGTACCACCAAAGATGAGAAAGGTATGCGACACGGATGATTTACTGGTTTTCCAGAAATCTATAAATGGATTGTTAAATAAAATGACACCGGAAAATTACCAGACTTGTGTTGGTGAAATACTGAAGCTAAAAATAAACACTGAGGAGAAATTAAATTGCATGGTGGAACAAGTTTTTTCTAAAGCCATACAAGCAGAATGTTACAGTAAACTTTACTCGAAACTCGTTTCGCAGTTTGATGGATTTAAGGTAAAGGGAAAAACATTTGCAAATATGCTGATTTCTAAATGTCAACAAACATTTAAGAAAACACTTGATAAGCAAATTGAGGAAGTGAAGAAATACTGGGCAGACAAGATTGAAGCAGAGCAAAATGAAAGGATGAAAATAATGTATGAGGAAAGTATTGAAGAACAGGTTAACAAGGTGAAAGATCAGTATTTAGGAAATGTAAGATTTATTGCGGAATTATACTTACAAAAAGAAATTGCAAGCAATATAATCATATTTTTAATTGGTCATCTGTTAAATAAAATTAGTGATTCTACTGCCATGGAATCGGTATGTTTAATGTTGACGATAGTAGGCAAAACTTTAGAATCCAACAATCCAAAGGAAATTGATCAATTCTTCATAAAAATTCAGGAACTATCCGTATGTAAAGATTTGAACATGAGAACCCGATTCAAGTTCAAAGATTTGGTTGACATGAAAAATAGGAAATGGGAATTAAGACAAATTCAGATGTTGAAAAATGTTGTTCCTAAGACATTGAAAGAGTTGCACAACGAATAATTACAACAATAACTTCATAGTTAGTACATTCACCACAATCACCGTATTCAATACAATTAAACATATTAACTGTTAAAATAAATACAGAAGTATTCTAGTAAAACATTTGACACATTTCTTTTTTAATGAAATGTACTGTGAAAATATTAATTTCAAATAACAAAAATATTTTATTTCACAGTATTTATGAATTGAAACGATAAATTCAATATTCACATTTAAATGATTCACACATTTCGATATAAAGTTATTA
>NZ_JBGGWB010000019.1:0-731 GCF_041321155.1 Sphingomonas sp. IW22
TACCTACGGTATTAGTGGAGCAATTTTGAAATTTCACCAATTGCCAGGAAATAGAAATCGTATGCAAGTAGTTATCATCATTCAAAGATTTGTCAATAGTTCGTAATGACTACTATCCAATACAGAGTATATAAAGATTTGTTGGTAAATTTCGTCATCGATATGACATGATGGATTTTATTTTTAAACCAACCGTGATATGAAATTCTCATTTAAAATACAATCCAAAGAACCTGTAAATTTTTCATTAATTTCATTAAATGCATGGGAACTCGAAAGAACCCCACTACCAAAAATTATGCGCCCGAGCCACCCCTATTTGGGGCAGTCGCAAAGGTCAACGACACCGGTGTGCAATGGGGACGTCTCGCTCTGAGGCTTGTTAATGATGAACAACAACACCCTGCGCCAGGTAAGTATGAAGAGTTGAAATCAATATTTTACATACCATTCGTTTTATCGTTATTAGGGCATCAAAATGACTATTTATCGACTTTGACGCGTTCAGTGTCGCTGAAACACGACTGATTTACCACTACCATTGCAAGAGTGATTGCATCAATAAACTTACTTGGTGTTAGATGCCGGGTGTTCATGATTGCTCGGCTCTCAGGATAAGGCCTGCTCATTGCACAAGGAACAGGCTGCCTCCTGCGCTTATCCAAATCGGATGAGTCGAACACGTAATTTTTGCTAGTGGGGAGTATTTTAACTCCTTTAATAATGAAATG
>NZ_JBGGWB010000019.1:741-2118 GCF_041321155.1 Sphingomonas sp. IW22
TTAAAAACCATCACCCCAAGAAAGCTCAAGGGTACGTATATTACTTTAATTAACTTACCAATCAATCAATCCATTCAATTAATTTCATTATATGCATGGGAACTCGAAAGAACCCCACTACCAAAAATTATGCGCCCGAGCCACCCCTATTTGGGGCAGTCGCAAAGGTCAACGACACCGGTGTGCAATGGGGCCGCCTCGCCCTGAAGCTTGTCAATAGTGAACGACAACGCCCTGCGCCAGGTAAGTATGAAGGGTTGAAATCAATATGTTCCATACCATTCATTTTTCCGTTATTAGGGCATCAAAATGACTATTTATCGACTTTGACGCGTTCAGTGTCGCTGAAAAACGACTGATTTACCACTACCATTGCAAGAGTGATTCCATCAATAAACTTACTTGGTGTTAGATGCCGGGTGTTCATGATTGCTCGGCTCTCAGGATAAGGCCTGCTCATTGCACAAGGAACAGGCTGCCTCCTGCGCTTATCCAAATCGGATGAGTCGAACACGTAATTTTTGCTAGTGGGGAGTATTTTAACTCCTTTAATAATGAAATGAAAACCAAAACCTCTAATAAGACAAAGTTTGATGAAAAGAAACTCTAACGAAAAATCAGGTTTTTTCCACATTTCCAATTCAAATTTCACATGGCACACTTTGTTATCCAATCGTCTCTTGTTGGTATGTAACCAATCAACGAGTACGTTCAGTGTATGTTGTCGGAGTGTAAATAGCTGTTTTATCGTCGCCCGTGCTTTTTCCCAACGTTTTTCTGTAAGAACTCACTTCTCAGTTTCTTTATCCAGTCTCTTTTTACATTTCTGTTCATTTTCAATGGTATTTTCTCCCTTGAATTGAAACCATGACAACGCGAAATAACTGCACTCCGAAAAAGTCTCTTTATTCGTTTTATTGAAACGAAAACAAGTCTTTACCCAACAATCGTTGTTGTTTGGACATTTTCCAAATTAAATTTCCAAAAAAAATTCCAACAATTTCATCATTTTCAACATTTTCATCATTTTCAACATTTTACACACGCTTGTAATTGTCAACGGCCACACTATGGTGGTTATATCGGAACTCGTCTGATCTCCGCAATCAAGCGCCGTAAGGCTGCGATAGTACTTATATGGGTGACCGATTGGGAATACGCAGTGCTGTTGACTTTTTGTTGTTGATTTCGATTGACCGAAAACGACATTTTCAAAGAACGACGAGAATGAAATGAAATGATGAAACCCATTCCAATCAATCAATCAATCCATTCAATTAATTTCATTATATGCATGGGAACTCGAAAGAACCCCACTACCAAAAATTATGCGCCCGAGCCACCCCTATTTGGGGCAGTCGCAAAGGTCAACGACAC
>NZ_JBGGWB010000020.1 GCF_041321155.1 Sphingomonas sp. IW22
GTGATCAAGACAGCCCACTTGCGGCCTAACCCTATTCACCCGTCCATCATGTGGAGGCCGAGCTATCGCTCGCCCTGCTCGTTGTCAGTTTGGTCGCAGTCGCTCCCAACCTGACCGAGCGATTGAATGAAGCGATTTGGACCAGATCGACCAATCTGTTCGTCTCATCATCTCAATGTGGGTGAGTATGGCCTTTCCCCCCCCGGAGCCTCGCGCACCATGATGGTGGGCCAAACTCCGGGGGGAAAGTCATCTCACTGTAGGATCGATGGCGAACTCGCACCCTTCTCCACAACGAGAAGCCGGTGGTCGCCCTGACCCGGCATGAGGTGCGCTTTCCCGGCCCCTTCCGGGAGCCGCGACGGTTATCGGCCACAAGGGCCGAAGCGCTCGACGAACGCCGTTCTATGACGACCGTCGAGTAGGAGGGTGTGAGTTGCACGCACAGAGCCTCCTTCTACAGTGCCACCCAATCCGACGATCGGGCCTTGTCACCTTGCCCCGTTTTCCGAGGGATGAACCACAACGACCCTCCGGGGAGGCGTGTAGCGGACCCGCTATGGCACTGACGCGGGCGGCCCTCGCTACCGATTTCACTGACGCCGCACGGCTCGGGATTTCTCCCCCTATCAAGAGCGCCTGTCCGGGGACGATGCCCCACGAGGATTATATGGCCGGTTTTAGCGGGACCGTGGACCCGTGCTGTATGGATTGATCATACCAGAGGCAGCGTGGCCCCTGCATTATTTACTTTCGTGGGGTCGAGCCATCAGATGGTCGAGGCGGCGTATCTGCGCCACGGAATGAAAGAGCGCCTCGATAAGGCAACCACCCTCGATACAAGTATGAGACGCCGATCGCGTCTCATATGGGTGCCTATTGACTTCAGAGACGACTGGAGCGAGTCGGTCTAGAGCCATACGAGACAAATCAGGGGCACCATGGGCAAGACGCTGGGCTACGCGAGGATCAGTTCCAATCAGGGGCAGGATATCACCTCCCAGAAGACGATGCTGGAATCGCTGGGAGCGGTGGTCGTGTTCTCCGACGTGGGCAACGGCTCGAAGCTCACCGGACGTGACCAACTCGAAGCCGCCCTGCGTCTGCTCGAACCCGGCGACACCCTGTTGGCGCTTCACCCCGATCGCCTTGCCCGAGATACCGGCGATCTGCTCACCATAGCCAAGCGGGTCATCGAGAAGAAGGCGGTGCTCAAGATCAACGACCCCGCGATTGTCATGGACGGCTCCGATATCATGGCCGAGGTCATGCTCACCGTCTTCGGGCTCGTGGGGATGATGGAGAAGCACTTCATCAAGGCGCGGCAACGTCGTGGAATCGAAGCCGCACGCCTGAAAGGGGCCTACAAGGGCCGTCCCGCAACGATCAGCCCCGATGCTGTGCGCGAACTTCGTGCCGAGGGTCTGGGTGCCACCCAGATCGCCAAGCGTCTCGGGATCGGCCGCGCATCGGTCTACCGGCTGCTCGCCGCCTGACCATCGAGCCATGTGAGGAACTCGTCGGCCGTCATCACCTGACCCGGCAGCGCTGCTTCCCACTCGACCATCTCAATGAAGTGAGGATCGAGCGGACTGCCCCGGCAGATCGGGCAGGGACGACCCACGTCACCATCACCAAAACCTTGCCGATCGACGTCCTCACTCATGCCAGATTCCCGTGAGTTCGACGGACACCCTCTCCGTCGAACTCAAGACTACACAAAACCGCTACAATCCGGCATATCCGGCACTCAACGAGCGCACGCTATTACCAAATCGACGAGATCGGAGATCGGCATCCCACCCTCTCCGCCA
>NZ_JBGGWB010000021.1 GCF_041321155.1 Sphingomonas sp. IW22
CTTAGACCCCATGACTGCCCGAGCCTCGGAGGCTCGAATCTGAGATGCTGATGATGGATTTTTCAGCAGCGGAGGCGAGTCATGACGGAGGCAGTGAAATACGTTGGTCTGGACGTGCATAAGGAAACCATTGCGGTCGCTGTTGCCGATGGACAGCGCGGAGGCGAGGTGCGTTTCATCGGAACAGTCGCCAACGAGGACGATGCGGTCAGAAAGCTGGTCAAGCGACTAACGGGACCGGGCGTTACGTTGAACGTCTGCTACGAAGCTGGTCCCTGTGGCTATGGCCTGCATCGGCTGCTGACGAAGCTGGGGCAGGATTGCATTGTCATCGCCCCCTCAATGATGCCGCGACGCCCGGGCGACCATGTGAAGACGGACCGACGTGACGCGATGACACTGGCGCGGCTGCTACGCGCCGGCGAACTCACCGCGATCTGGGTGCCGGACGAAGCGCATGAGGCGGTACGCGATCTCATCCGCGCTCGGCGAAATGCGCAGGACGATGCCATCGGGGCCAAGCAAACGGTGCGCAGCTTCCTGTTGCGTCATGATCGTCGTTTCGGCGGCAAGGCGGCCTGGACGAAAATGTACTGGCGGTGGTTGTCCGAGCAGCGGTTCGATTTTCCCCACCAACAGCTGGCATTCGAGGAAATGCAGAAGCGGGTGCTGGAGGCGCAGGCGCGAGTGGGACGGCTCGAGGCAGCATTGGCCGAAGCGGTGGATGCATGGTGTTTCGCGCCGCTGGTCCGCAATCTGCAGGTCCTGCGCGGTATCAGGCTGGTCAGCGCTGCGACGCTGGTCGCTGAAGTAGGCGATCTCACCCGCTTCGACAATCCTAAGCAGTTGATGGCGTATGTCGGCTTGGTGCCGTCCGAGCACTCCAGCGGCGCCCGGACCAAGCGAGGCCGGATCACCCGCGCGGGCAACGCGCAGGCACGAACCATGCTGATCGAGGCGGGCTGGTCGTATCGGCTGCCCGCTCGCGAGGAACGGCGCTACCGTGAGCGGGTCATCGACTTGCCCGAGGACATCCAGGCAATCGGGTGGAAGGCACAGGTTCGCCTGTCTCAGCGCTACCGTCGCCTAGCAGCCACCGGCAAGCCGCAGCCGAAGGTGACCACTGCGATCGCGCGTGAACTGGTCGGCTATGCCTGGGACATCGCCCGTCGGGTGTCACCGGCGGTCGCTGGCTGATCCACGCACAACGATCACGAGAGGAGGCGCCAGCGCATCACCTGCATAGCCTTGGCCGGCGTGCCGCGGGCACCCGACTGTGATGGGCAATCCGCGGTGTACGGTGGGGCAGGTTCGTCCGACGCCCGAACTTAGACGAAGGATAGGCCCAGCGACGGATACGGGTAGTGCGGTAACCAACCCGCGGATGAGAGCGTGATCAATCGTCGTCGATCAGGCGTCCGCGGCACACCCGCCAAGGTCAATGCGAACGCTGGTCTTGCGGCCAGCGAAGGGGTAAACTCGGGCAGTATCTCGGATGGCAGTCATGAGAGCGTA
>NZ_JBGGWB010000022.1 GCF_041321155.1 Sphingomonas sp. IW22
ATACATGGGCGGGCTGATAAGTCCTTAGAATGGAACCGAAAAAATTTAAATATCTAAATAATCTTTTGCATACATATTATACTATATATATAGGCTTCGAAAATCGTATTTGTTTGAATATATTAATAAATTAATTTTTTTGGAAAATTTAAAATATTACTGTTCAAATGTATGAAAATATAGAATTCCGCAGCGTGGTAAGGTTTTTATTATTAAAAGGATTAGAAAAAAATGAAATCGTGATCGAGATTCAATCGGCTTACAAAAATCAAAGTCCATGTACTGCAACCATCTACAATTGGATAAGGGAATTTAGATCCGGAAGAACAAATATTCATGATAACGATCGATCGGGTCGACCAATAGAAATTGGCCACGAAAAGTCTCTGCAGCTTCAAAAGATAATAAGATCTGAACGAAGAATTACGCAGTCGCAAATTGCATATCGACTCAATATTTCCAAGTATTCTGTGCAAACAATGCTTTCACAGCTTGGTATTAGAAAGTTGTGTAGCCGATTTGTTCCTCGCTTTTTGACAGCTGAAATGAGGCAAATGAGAAAGGAGGCTTGTCAACAGAATTTGGAGCTCTTTGTGAAAACTAGAACAGCATTGATAGATAACCTTATGACAATGGATGAAACATCGCTGTCATTGTTTACACCAGAAGGTAAAAGAGAATCATCTGAATGGAGATTTCAAGACGAAAAACCACCAAAGAAATTAAAGTGCGCCACGACAACCCGAAAGTGTTTGATGTTAAGCGTCTTTTGGAACCGTATGGGTGTGATAAAGCTCGATTTCACCAAAGAAAAATTAAATGCTGACTACTATTGTGCCTTACTTGAAGATGTCAGAAAAACAAAACGAAAGCCCAGAAATGATTTTCTTTGGTTTCATCACGACAATGCACCCATTCACACTGCACAGAAGACTCGGAACAAAATGAATGAGCTTGGTCTTCACTGCATTGCTCAGCCTCCTTACTCACCTGATCTTGCACCCAGTGACTTTTACTTATTTCATCGTTTGAAAAAGTATTTAAAAGGACATTTGTTTGAAAACTCTGATGAATTACAAAAAAGTGCCACAGAATTTTTCAATGGTCTGGAGCCAGATTTCTTCTCAAAAGCTTTTGATGAATTGATTAAACGCTGGCAGAAATGCTTTGACTATGACGGAGATTACATAGAAAATTAAGCATAATCACTCTCGCTCGTTTTGTGAAATCGATGTTTTTTGAATAAACATGTTTATGTCGTTTTATTCTTCAAAATTTAATATTTTCAATTTGCAAAAAAATATTTTATTATTATATTAAAACAAAATCGGTTTTCTTAACCTATATATTGTGAATATTAATCATGCCAAATTTTATTTCAATATTTAAATTTTTTCGGTTCCATTCTAAGGACTTATCAGCCCGCCCATGTAT
>NZ_JBGGWB010000023.1 GCF_041321155.1 Sphingomonas sp. IW22
AAAGTTATAATTAATTAAATAATTTTGTACTTTATCAATTTACTTATTGTTTAAATATTCAATTTTCATTTTTTAATAAGTTCAAATTTATTGTCAACAGCATTTTATTTTAAATAAAAGTAACTTTTTATAATATTTTATAATGTTATTTATAATGTAAATAGGTAGTTATGAAAACTGATGAACAAAAAAATTATATTTATTTCTTACGAAAAGAAGGATGGAGCTATACAAGAATATCAGAAAAAGTAAAGATATCTAGGAATTGCGTCATTGGTATATGTCGAAGACGAATGGTAACGAAGTCATTAAAGAGAGGACCGAAATGTAAATTAAATGCGGCTTATAAGTTAAGGTTGAAGAGGCAGATATGCAACCTGAGGGATAATGGTGCAAAGGTTAATTGTAACAAATTAATAAAATCATGCAACATTCCAGTTTCCCGATTCACTATTTCACGTTACCTTAAAGAAGAAGGTTTGAAATACAAAAAAATAAGGAAAACCCTACCATTAAATCCATTGGACAAGGCTAAGCGATGTGATTTGGCGAAGAAGTGGTTGGCAGAAAATCATGTATGGGAACGAACAATGTTCTCAGATGAAAAGTGGTTCTCCATTGATGGACCAGATGACTGGAGGACATATACCAAAAAAACTGATTTCATTTATCGTCCCAGGCACCAGAAAAAAGGTGGTGGAATTATGGTATGGGCCATGGTTCTCCCAAATGGTCTCTTATCCTACAAAATATTAAATAGAGACTTCAACAGTGCTGCATACCTTTACCTACTTCAGCGAACTGTTGTGCCAATATGTAACTTGAATTATGTCAATAATTTCTGGTTCCAACAAGATAATTCGAGAATTCATACGGCGAAGATAGTAAAAGAATGGATGACTGTTTCGCAATTTCATGTGATATCATGGCCTGCTCGATCTCCAGACTTGAACATAATGGAGAATGTCTGGAAAATGTTGGAAGACGTCATCTATGACAGGTCGCCACTCACGTCTCGAGATGATTTAACCGAAGAAATAAGGAAAGCGTTCCTGTTAATAAATACCAACAAACGAGATGTTATTATAAATCTTTATAAGACTTTTAGAGGCCGCCTAGTCAAGGTGCTTGTAAATAATGGTAATGAAATAAATAAATAGTTTTGTGTCGTTCTTTTTTTACCTATTGACAATAATTATGCACATCTGAAAAATAAAATTTTTGAAATAAAATTCTAATAATAAATATTTTAATTAACATATGTTGAAAATCATTATTTAACATATTTTGCGAAAAAATTTTTTAAAAAAAAATTGTTACATTGATAAAAATTGACATTTTTACTGTTGACAAAAAATTTGCTCATCAGTATAT
>NZ_JBGGWB010000024.1 GCF_041321155.1 Sphingomonas sp. IW22
TACAGGGTGTTCAGTATAAAAGTTGACTCGAAATTATTTTTGGAAAACATCAAACAAAAAATGTATTACAAAGTTTATTACAAAAAGTTTATAACATAATTAAAGGTTTCGAAGATGTTGAAAGTGCCCACCATTTTGCGCTAGGCAGGACTTAATACGGATATGCATGTTATTGAAAACGTTGACCAATGTTTGTGGTTGGATAGATCGAATAAATTCCGTGGTGTATTGTTCCAGTTCCTGTAGAGTATGAGGATTTCTTCTAAACACAGAATCTTTTAGAGAGCCGAAAAGAAAATAATCTGGAGGTGTGAGGTCCGGGCTACGTGGCGGCCACAAGTCCTTTTTGATAATTCGATTGTTAAATAGGGCTGTCAAGTGATTCATTGTGTGATGGCTTGTGTGACTTGTTGCAGAATCCTGTTGAAACCAACAATTATTTTTCTCATAATCGTTTAGTTGAGCATAAAACTGATCGATGATGCCACAGTAGCGCTCAGAATCTATTGTTTCATGAAAGAAAATGGGGCCTATGATTCTCGTACGGCTAATCGCTATCCATATACCAATTTTTAAAGGGTGCAATGGAGATTCGATATACTGGTGTGGATTTTCTGTACTCCATATTCTAAAGTTCTGCGAATTAATGTATCCAGAAAGGTGCAGCCAAGCTTCGTCAGTAAAAAACATCGTATCCAGCTGGTTATTATCCACATTTGCTTTGAACCATTGGCAGTATCGAATTCGCTTGGCATGATCAGTGGGAATTAACTCATGAAGAACAGATATTCTGTAAGGATACATGTGAATTCTGTTACGAACAATTTTGTGACAGCTCCCAACAGATAGTCCAGTTTCCAGGGACAATCGCCTGATGGATTTCTTTGGACTGTGCAACATTCGCTGTCTAATTTCCTCAACTGTATTTTCTGTTATTCGACTTGGTCTACGATTGTGCTTCTGATTGATCACCGACCCAGTAGTCCTAAACTTATCAACCAGTTTACGTATGGCTTCTTTGGATGGAACTTGTGCAGTAGGAAACTGGTCAGCAAAATCCATTGAACATGCATCGTAAGAATAAATCCATCTTTCATTTAAAAATCTTCCAGAACGAAAATAGCTTTCGATTACAAAGCTGCGTTGTGCTGTGGTAAGAACCATTCTTCAAAGGCAAAATCAGTTAATTGTCTAAAATTGACTATTTAATTGATTATATTTTAATAAATATCATTAAATGTAAACCATTAAACATAAATAAGTGTGCACTTATTAAACTTGATTAGTATTAAACATGATTTGTATTCACAAAACTTACAATGACATTAAAAATTTCGAGTCAACTTTTATACTGAACACCCTGTA
>NZ_JBGGWB010000025.1 GCF_041321155.1 Sphingomonas sp. IW22
CAAGTCTTTACCCAACAATCGTAGATGGCTGGACATTTTCGGTTTTTCACAGTAAAATCGGCATGATATCAAAATGTCCAACCATTTCATCATTTTACACACGCTGTAATTGTCAACGGCCACACTATGAAGGACATATCGGAACTCGTCTGATCTCCGCAATCAAGCTTTGTAAGGCTGCGATAGTACTTATATGGGTGACCGATTGGGAATACGCAGTGTTGTTGACTTTTTTTTCCAATCAAGAAAATCAAAATCAATAGAAAAAAAAATCAAAAAAGAAAATCAATCAAAAATCCAATCGAAAACATTGTTGGAAATGGTTGGGACATGATGACGGTTTTCATTACGGGTTTTAAAAGAACCGTGATGGAAAATTGGTCAATGGATTTATTTATTTAGTACTAATAAAGTGAAAGTGAAATGAAATTCGTTTCGTTATATGTTGTGACAGCTTTCCATCCGATGACAGTCGGTAACACACAAGCAATAGCTTGAGTTTCTTGCTCAAAATATGCATGTTTGACAAAATTTGTTGACAATTTCCGTGTACGTATCAACAAATTCCGTGCCAGAACCAACTTAAGACCAAATTTCAAGGGATCATGTCCTTAAGTTTGTGTCGCCAGGATGTTAAAAAATTTTGACCCTGGGTGCCTACTCGATGAAGATCTCGTCATCTCATCGTTCCGAGCGTGAACCGGACGCATGCTGTTGATGACTGTTTCAACACTGTCAATCAACTTGGCACTTGTGTCCTTGATGATCGCTTATTGATCTATCATTGGGTCAATAAAGGAATGGTGAGGTTGATCAGAGGGTTTACGAAAATGAAATCAAGTTTGGATGACTCAATCATGTCAATCATAGTGTCAGTTGTTATTGTTGCCCTGTGTGCAATGTTGGTATGCAAACGACTGTCATACGCGTTCAGCATATGGTTGGGTCGTGTAAAAAGCACTTTGAACGTTGCTAGCACTCGTTGGCAACGTTTTCCTGTAAGCATTCCTTTCTCAGTTTCATCATCCAGTCTCGTTCTTTCATTTCAGCCCACTTTCAATGCCATGTGAGCTCTATTTCCACATGTATCACACCTTTGTAATTGTCAACGGCCATACTAAGGTTGACATATCGGAACTCGTCCGATCTCCGCAATCAAGCCCCTTAAGGCTGCGATAGTACTTATATGGGTGACCGATTGGGAATACGCAGTGTTGTTGACTTTTTCTTGATTTTCCCAGAAAACTATTTTCCAAACTACAATCAAACCATGGCCATTGTTGAGCATGGTTTTTTGTTTTTCAGATTATTAATTAATAAAAGCAAATGAATTTAATGCAATCCTTTAAAGGTTT
>NZ_JBGGWB010000026.1 GCF_041321155.1 Sphingomonas sp. IW22
ATATCGGGTGTCTATAAAGTCACGCAACCCAAAATTTTAAAATATATTTAATGATATTTATATTGATGTATATATTTATATTGATATTAAATGTATGTTATTTAGTTAGAAAACAATAATGAACAAATATACGATACCCGAAAGAATTTTCTTGGTTGAAAACTATTTGAAATCGTCGTCCTATAAGACATGTCAAGATCAATTTCGTTTGGAATATGGAAAATTTTACGGAGAAATGGTTCCAAACAAATCGACAATACAACGCCTAGTTAACAAATTTCGGTTAACAGGGTCGGTACTCGATGCTCCACGTTCAGGAAGACCAAATATTCAAAGTGAATCTTTGATACAAAAGATGGCATCCAGTGTTATCGTTAATCGAAGCATATCAGTACGACGGTTGTCTAGTGAAACAGAAGTCTGTCCCGAAACTTGTCGAAAGGTACTCAAAAAGAAGCTGAAGATGCGACCATACAAAAAAAGTTCGCTTTATGAAATCAAAGAATCTGATTATCGTAAACGCGTAACATTCTGTGAATGGATTATTCTTAAACATACTGAAAATCCTAAATTACTGGATAATTTGTATTTTTCTGATGAGGCTTGGTTTCACCTTTCTGGTTATGTGAATGCTCAAAATTCACGTCATTGGGCCAGAAATAATCCTTACGAATTTGTACAGCACCCTTTGCATTCTACCAAAATAGGTGTGTGGTGTGCAATTTCAAAATTAAAATTAATTGGGCCCATCTTCTTCCATGAAACCATAAATTCTGTTCGTTATTTGAAAATCTTTAATGATTTTATTTCAAAATTAACTGAAGAAGAAATATCATCAGGATATTACCAACAAGACAACGCCAGGCCTCATGTCTCAAATCTTTCACTAAGCAGAATTCACGAAATATTTGAAGATCGTTTAATTTCCAAAAATTTATGGCCACCTCGTTCTCCGGATTTAACGCCACCTGATTATTTCTTGTGGGCTCACCTCAAACGAGTTGCATACCGAAAGAATCCAAAAACATTGGACAATTTGAAAGAAGCGATAACTAGGGAAATCAACAATATTAATGCAGAAACGTTGGAAAGAGTTTCAAACAATTTTCTTCGTCGCGTTGATTTATGTCTGAAATGTGACGGAAACCATTTTAGCTATTTGTTATGACTATTTATCGCCATGTAAATAAATTTAATTACAAAAAATGTATCATTTTGGTTTTATGTTTATTTTTATATTCTTTCAAAAATATCACAATATCATAAGAATAATGTACTATAAAATTAAAATTATGAATATAAAGATATTTTAAAATTTTGGGTTGCGTGACTTTATAGACACCCGATATT
>NZ_JBGGWB010000027.1 GCF_041321155.1 Sphingomonas sp. IW22
TACAGTATTCGTAAAAAGTCTGTTCACCCCCTATAAAAATGCAAATTTTAATATATATTTCGATTAAGTTTAAAATAATTGTTTAAATATTTAGTTATTGATGAAATATTTAAATAATGTAAGTTATTATAATATATTTTGAATTGATATCTAAATTCATATAAAATTACATGATTTTAGAGCAATATGATGTCTAGAAATTTAACAGAATTTCAAAGAAATGTAATCGTTATATTACGGAATAATGGCAAGTCTTGGACAGAAATAGCTCGTGAAATGCGCGAAAAGTACAGCAAGACTGTGACAAAACGAGGAATGCAATACCTATGGAAGAAATATCTGAACACGGGATCCGTGCGAGATAAGATAAGAAAAGGCAGACCAACCATTGTGTCACCCCAAGCTTCACGAGCTATAACACGCATTTGCAAAGCCAATCGCTTATTATCTGTTCTTAATATCACCCATACGTACAATACAAGTGCTGTCCAAAATGTTTCTGTTAGTACTGTTCAGAAAATTCTGAAAAAGTATGGTTTTCGAAGTTATTCAGCAATGAAGAAGCCATATTTGAAATTGCATCAACGTCTCAGAAGACTTTCCTGGGCCACGACTTACAGTGCTTGGGGTGCAGATAAATGGGGAGATGTGGTATTCAGCGACGAGTGCATCTTTCAGTCATATTCGTCATCAAATAAGTTATTGATTCGAAGAACCTCTTTGGAAAAGAACAATGCTGCCTTTATACAACCAGTTATGCGACATGGTCCACACATACATGTCTGGGGCTGCTTCAACAGTAATGGAGTGGGACTTCTGAAAAGAATCAATGGTAATATGAATGCCGAGAAATATCAAAAAGACATACTTCATGATATAGACATAGTTGGTAAATGCTTAGTCTTTCCGAAAGCAGCATTCGTTTTTCAACATGATTTGGCTCCACCACATAAGGCCAAAAGTACCCAGGCTTACCTAAAAAATAAAAATATTGAAATCTTACCCTGGCCAGGTAATTCTCCAGACCTGAATCCCATAGAAAATATCTGGGGTATCCTTAAACGGAAAGTAAGACCAATACAACACAAATCTGCTGAAGAATTATGGAATGAGGTCCAAAGTAAATGGTACAAACTTTCTCGTAATCTATGCCAGAAAATTGTATTCTCGATGCCGACAAGATTAGAATTGGTCAAAAAATCAAAAGGACATCCTATTAAATATTAAGACTGTCTTGTATTTATTTATTTAATAAATTTCGTGTCTGAAAATATTCATTCCGATTAAAAGTTGTATTTTTTATAGGGGGTGAACAGACTTTTTACGAATACTGTATATATTAT
>NZ_JBGGWB010000028.1 GCF_041321155.1 Sphingomonas sp. IW22
ATATACTACTGTGTCAATAAAGTTCCCGGATTATAGTAATAAAAAATGTAAGGCACATAAGATAACAATTTATTATATTTTATCCTTCAAAGTAATCACCCATGACTTGAATACATTTATCACATCGTCGGTATAAATTTTCAAAACTGATCTGGAATTCTTTTTTCGGAATGTTCTTCAGCTCATATGTTACATTCGTCTGAATATCTTTAATATCATCGAACTTTATGCCTTTGATGATAGATTTCAGCTTTGGGAAGAGCATGAAATCTGCCGGAGCCAAATCCGGGGAATACGGCGGATGCTCGATCAATACCACTCCTTTCTTGAGCAAAAATTGCTTCACAATAGCTGCCTTGTGGCTAGGTGCATTATCATGCAGCAAACTCCAACTTCCTTTACTCTTGTACTCAGGTCTGACTCTGGCAATTCTTTTCAAAAGTCTATCCATAACTCCTTTGTAATAAATTGCATTGACTGTACTACCAGAAGGCATAAATTCTTTATGAATGATTCCCTTAGAATCAAAAAACGTAATCATCATTGTCTTAATTTTTGACTTTTGAAGTCGAACCTTCTTTGGCTTGGGACACCCCTTTGAACACCACTGCATACTCTGGCGTTTTGTCTCAGGATCATATTGGAAACACCAAGTCTCATCACCAGTAACTATTGATTTCAAAAAATTTGAGTCATTATCAGAAGTTGAAATGAAATCTTTGCAATAATCAACTCTGGTTTTCTTTTGTTCAGGAGTCAGGCTATGAGGAACAAATCGAGTACAGATCTTTCTTTTATCCAAATCCTCAGACAATATTTTCCGAATTGTTTCTTTATTGATTCCTATTTCCTCCTCAATCATTCTCAAAGAAATTCGTGTATCCATTTCCACGATTTCTTTAATTTTCTTCACATTATCATCATTTCTGGAGGTTGACGGACGCCCAGTTCTCTCATTATC
Organism: Sphingomonas sp. IW22; assembly: GCF_041321155.1. Lineage (GTDB taxonomy): Bacteria > Pseudomonadota > Alphaproteobacteria > Sphingomonadales > Sphingomonadaceae > Sphingomonas. The sequence continues at coordinate 962 of NZ_JBGGWB010000028.1, forward strand.
CATTGTATCTTCACGGCCTCCACTGAAACGAGAGAACCACTCATAAACAGTTGTTCTTGATAGTGCATTGTTTCCATAGACGGTTTTTAGCATTTCATGGGTTTCCATAGCACTTTTGCCAAGTTTGTAGCAAAACTTAATATTGATTCTTTGTTCCATTTATAAATCATAACAATACTTAAAAAGTTGTCAATTAAATAAACTAATTACTACAAATAAACAAACAGCTAATTGAAAGAAATTAAGTTTAAATATCAAATAAGCATATATCTTTCTGAAAAACTTATAAAAAATATTCTCAAGTCTGTTTAACTGTAATTGCTAAAACAATCCGGGAACTTTATTGACACACCTTGTATATATAT
>NZ_JBGGWB010000029.1 GCF_041321155.1 Sphingomonas sp. IW22
AATACTTACTCCATACCATAAAAAAACCCGATTTGTTAAAATTAATTATAATAAAGTAAGACAAATAATATTAATAAAGTTTATTATAACGAATGTGGTACATTAACATTTAAACCTTTTTGCTTTATAATTTCCGTCACTATCCGAGATTTGCTTTTAAAAATAGAAGTCAACGTTGCAGGTTTAGTTGACCAGAAATTCTCTTCTAATGCAAACCACAATTTGTCAACATTTGTACATTTATTTCGAAGAACTCGCTTATTGAGAGACGTAAAAAAACCAATATCGTTTGCATTTAAATCTGGAGACTGTGCTGGTTGGTTAATAGTGGTTATGCATGGAAAAAGACTATCTCCGAAGTCATTGAAGAGTTCAACATTATTCTTTCCAATGTGCGGCCGAGCATTGTCCATTTGCACAGTAACATTCTGAAACGACTGCATTTTCTTACAAATCATAGGCATAACCCCAGTGGTCATCAAGTCATAAAAATAATCTGCCGTTAATGTGCAATCAATTTTGTATGAGTCACCCTTACAATGATTTTTCGAAGAACGCTGGGCCTCGACATTTTTCTGAATCCTCCAGATACCAATCAATCCATTAAACCCTTTTTCAAGATCAGGCTTTGCAATAGCTGTGAGAATCATGATCTTTGGTGGATTTCCTTTACTGAGTAGTGGCTGTTTTCTTCGCGGACTGCCGTCATGATATCTTTCCTTGTGGAATGGAAACAAGTCAAACCACTTCTCATCTATGTCAACATGACCATCCCATTGATTATGACGATTCTGACGACACCATTTTAGCCTTTTCAATTTCTGGTCATCACTTAGCAACGGGCATGTTCTTCTGGAAATAAGTCTCATTCCTTCTTCTTTGATGATTCTTTGAACACTTGTATGTGGAATATCAGTCTCCTCAGAAATACACATAATGCTAGAGGATCTTCGCTTCCGAATAGATTCCACAACTCGTTGTCGTCTGTCAACATATCCTTCGACATGCTTTCTTCCTGAACCACTCTTTCTGTCCAGAGTACCTGTTTCAAAAAATTTCTTCCGTAAATCGTGTGCGTAATCCTTGTTAACATTGAATTCATCGCATAAACTTTCAATTGTTTCGTACTGTGGCTGTACTTTGCCAATTTTCGTGAGAATACTCTCATAGTGGATTAGGATTAAAATTTTCTTATCATTAGATAGCGCCATCTATAATAATCAATATTACATCAATTAAACAAATTAGACTTACAAATTCTTTTCTATAATAAACAAATCGGGTTTTTTTATGGTATGGAGTAAGTATATA
>NZ_JBGGWB010000030.1 GCF_041321155.1 Sphingomonas sp. IW22
TATACAGGGTCGTCGAGATAAATCCGGAAAATTTTTAAAGTTGTATTAAAAGAAGATTATTTGAGTAATCAATAAAATTATTTTTGTTTAAGTAAGCTAAATTATCAACAAAATAGATTATTTAAATTTGAATTATTTAATATTAGTTATGGCTTCAGAATATGACCGAAGAGTCGCAGTGTTGGAATCACTTCGCGCCGGAAGAATGCCAAAAGAAATAATTAAATGGTTTGGGTACAACAAGACCCAAGTTTATGACTTGGCAAAGAGGTATAGGGAAACCAAGGACAAGGAAGCATTAAATGCCAAAAGAAAATGTCACAATCAACGATCAGACTGCAAACGGAACGAAGATTTCCTGGCTAAGTTGAGAAGTGAAATTGATGAAGATGGCAGTCGAAAAATGAGCAATCTGGCAAAAGAAATGGAAGTGGCGAGGTCAACTATTAGTATAGCGATAAATAAGGACATATGTTACAAATCATATGTGCTTCGAAGGCGACATCTGTTGACAGAGAGAGATAAATTAAATAGAAAAATGAAAGCATCAGCCTTGGTGAATGATTTGAAGCATGAAAGCTCTGGTTTCCTCAGATTCTTCTCTGACGAAAAAATCTTCATTCAGGACAGAAAAGTTAATCGCAAAAATGACCGGTGGATATGCCAAAATATTTCTGAAGTTCCTACCTCTATGCATTCTAAGTTTCCAGCTTCAGTCATGGTGCTAGGCGTGGTTAGCAGTGAAGGCCACGTAATGCCACCTCACTTTTTCGAACGTGGTCTTAAAGTGGATGCTGATACCTATATCGGTGTACTAGATGCAGTTGTCAAACCGTGGATGGACAAAATAGCTGATGGAAGATTGTATGTCTTCCAACAAGACTCGGCTCCTGCTCATAAAGCAAGGAAGACACAAGCATGGCTTTACGAAAATCTGCCATACCATTGGTCACCTGATTTATGGCCTCCCTCCAGTCCGGATTGCAATCCTCTCGATTATTACCTATGGGGCGTGGTTGAGTCACAAGTTAACTCAAAACCACATAACACAATCAGATCCTTACAAGATGGCATTATACAGGTAATGACGAAATTGGACGGGGACGAAGTCAAGCGAGGATGCAGCACATTCCGAGCCCGGCTCGAGGCGGTTGTGACCAATAATGGTGATCACATCGAATAATACTAAACTTTATACATTCATTTAGTTGTGTACCAATTTTTATTGTAATATAGTTATTAGTTTTGTCTATTTCCTTCTTATAATTAAGATTTAAAAATTTCCGGATTTATCTCGACGACCCTGTA
>NZ_JBGGWB010000031.1 GCF_041321155.1 Sphingomonas sp. IW22
TATATTAGGTGTATGCATAAGTATTAGTCTATATTTAACTGAAAAAAACTTTTATAAGAAAGCTAATAAATTTATTTTTACATATCATAGGTACAACAAATCAATCAGCAAAATAAGAGCCATTGTTGTCCATCACTTTTTTCCATCTTTCAGGTAATTGACGAATCCCGGAACGGTAGAATGATCTTGGTTTCGAAGCAAGGAAATTATCCAGAAATTCTCGAATCTCTGAAACATTTTTAAAGTGTTGCCCTGCTAAAAAGTGTTGCATTGATCGAAACAGATGGTAATCTGTAGGAGCCAGGTCCGGGGAATAAGCCGCATGAGGAAGAACTTCCCAACCTAATTGTGAGATTGTCTCCTGCGTAAGCTTTGCCACATGCGGTCTGGCATTGTCATGCAGTAATATAGTCTTATGCGATCCTTGACCTGAGAAAGGTCTTTTTTTCTTTATTTTTTCAGCCAATTGCAACAACTGTTTGCTATAACGTTCTGCATTAACAGTTTGGCCAACCTGGAGAAGATCATAATAAATCGGACCTCTCATATCCCACCAGATACAAAGGAGCACTTTTTTGCTGTGAATATTTACTTTTGCCGTTGAAGTTGCTGGCATACCGGGGTCTACCCACGAATGAATGCGCTTTGGATTATCGTAGCCAATCCACTTTTCATCTCCAGTGACGATCTTCCATAGAAAGTCTTTTTTTCTTTGCCTAGCAAGAAGCGACGCGCATGTTGTTAAACGACATGAAATGTTTCTTTCTGAAAGTTCATGTGGCACCCACTTTCCAACCTTCTGGATTTTTCCTAAGCTATTCAAATGCCTGCTAACAGTAGCTTGGTCTACTCCAAGCTGTTTCGCAAGTTCTTCTTGTGTTTGGGCAGTATTCTCGCAGAGTAGTTCTTCCAATCTCTCAGGGTTCAATATTCGTGGTGCACCGATTCGTGGTAGATTGCTTACATCAAAATTTCCTTCTTTAAATCGACGATACCAATATTTACACGTACTATACGAAATAGTCTTGTCACCTAGAACCGAGCATATGGATTTATATGCTGCAAAAGCACTTTTTCCTTGTTGAAATTCATATCTTATACAATGTCGATAATATATATTTTCGTCATTCATTTGTAAATCCAAAATTTTTTGATATTCTATAACAATTAAAGTGAAATATTTATTTTTTCAATAAATATATAATATTAATTACCGAAATTTAAATTAACGGGGTGTTTTGATAATTTGTTGATTTATTAAAACAATGATTAAAAACATGGTTTAATACTTATGCATAGACCTAATAT
>NZ_JBGGWB010000032.1 GCF_041321155.1 Sphingomonas sp. IW22
TATATACAGTCTGTTACATTAAATTGTCCAGTACAAAAAATTACAACATTTATATTATATATATTTATACAGAAAACAATATGTCGTTAATATTTGGTATATCCTCCAGCTGCATCGATTATTGCGGAAAGTCTTCGCTCCATAGAATCTACAAGGCTGTACCGGTAATTCTCTTCTCCCATGATAGTGCTCCACAAATCCTGACAGGTGCTGAACAGGGCATCAGATGTAGTTGGCTTTATGAGCATATAATGAAGCTGGTGTTTCATGCGCCCCCACACATTTTCGATGGGGTTAGCATCGGGACTGATTGCTGGCCACGGCAGAAGAGGTAAGTCATGATCATCGAACCAATCTCTTGTAAATTTGGCAGTATGGATTGGTGCATTGTCTTGCTGGTAGAATTCTATGTTGTTCATTTGATCGACTAAAGGAAGGAGATTCTGTTCTAATAGTTCAACATAGCCTTCAGAATTAAGCCGATGTTGGATTCTAACCAAATCACTGTAACCATTTCTACAAAACGATCCCCACACCATGCAGTGACATGAACTTCTGTTTGGAAGATGATTAACAAACCGATCCTGCAGTCTAGTGTTTTTCCTACGCCGTACGAACTGTTGTCTATTATTCATCTGGAACTTTGATTCATCACTGAAGATGACTGCTGACCAGGTTGTTTGGCGATGCTGTTGTGCCCAGACCAAACGCGCTGCTTTGTGAGCCTTTGAAAGGAAGGGCTTGTGTGCTGGAGAAAAAGAAAGAAGACCAGTTTCCTTCAAGCGGCGATTGATCGTGCCATATGATAAATTTTGGATTGCGGATAAGTCTGATGCTACTTGCCGAATTCCTTTGAACGGATGTTGTTCGACATATCTCACAATATGTCTGTCAAACCTATCTGTTGTTTTTCGCGGTCTCTTACAATTGATACGGTTTCCTTCATGTGGCAGATGATTATTGATGTTTCGCTGGCAATATTTACTGACAGCAGACAGTGTCAAATTAAGAGTACTGGCTATCTGTTCATATGGCCATTCGGCATGTTTGCGTAATGCATAAATCTGTCCTTTGTCAAAAGGTGTTAAATCGAAACCGCGCATAATTTGACGAATATACTGGAAATTAAACTAAACTAATATTCTAGCTGAATTATAAAGCATAAAACACTTACATGGTTTAACAAAATGAATTACAGAAATTTAAATAAGAATTGACAACTATAAATAATCTGAAAAATAATATTGAAAAAGTATTGAATTTTTGTACTGGACAATTTAATGTAACAGACTGTATATATA
>NZ_JBGGWB010000033.1 GCF_041321155.1 Sphingomonas sp. IW22
TACGTGGTGCGCCCAATAAGTAGTGAGCCTAATGTAGAAAGGTTAATGTAAATTAAGAAATATTCTAATTATATAAAGTGCAATATATTATAGGTAAATATAAGATATTTGTTTTAATATATTATTTTATGTTTATCAGGTATATCGCGTCTTTTTTAAAATGTCTTTAGAAAATGTGCAATATCGGAGCGTCATTCGTTTCCTGTATTTGAAGAAAAAAAGTCGAGAAGAAATTCAAAAGGAATTAGATGATATTTACGGTGAACAAAGTCCTTCATGGGCTACAACAAAACGATGGTACAATGAATTTGCAGCTGGAAGAACTTCCGTGGTGGACGTTGAAAAGTCAGGAAGGCCGTGCGAAATCAGCGAAAGAATAACGGAAAAACTACATGAAATGATACAAAATGAAAGAAGAATCACAACAAGAGAGCTTACTGTGCGCCTAAATGTTAGCAAAGGTACTCTTCAGTCATTATTGGCAAGTAGTGGCATCAGAAAGTTGTGCTCACGATTCGTGCCACGTCTTCTAACTGCTGATATGCAAGCTCACCGTTTAAAGTGTTGCCAACAGAATCTGGAAACTTTACAACGTGTTGGGGACCACATGCTGGATAACATCATCACGATGGATGAGACGCCTCTATCACTCTATATTCCCGAGTCTAGAAGGGAATCAAAAGAATGGAAACTTGCAGGAGAGACCAGTTCAAGGAAGATGAAAATATCATCACACAAAAAAGCCTTAATGCTCTCCATTTTTTGGGATGCTAATGGTGTGATTCTCACCGATTTTGCTGAATCGCGTGTTCATCTCAACAGTGAATACTATATCAACCTTGTGCGACAAGCTAGGAAACTGAGAAGGAAGAGCCGAGTCTCTAATTTGTATTATCTGCATGACAACGCACCTATTCACACTAGTGGATTGTCAACAACAGCAATTAAGGATTGTGGCTTGATTTTGCTCCCACATCCTCCCTATAGTCCAGACTTGGCTCCCTCCGATTTCTTTTTGTTCAATTATCTCAAGCGGGAACTAAGAGGTAAACATTTTTCATCAAAAGAAGATTTGCAGAAGACTGTCACTGATTATCTGGACGAGAAATCTCCCGATTTCTTCAAAAATGCCTTCTCGCAACTTGTCACTCGCTGGAAAAAATGTGTTGACGTTTCTGGAAACTTTTTTGAAAAATAATTACCTGTACATATTCATTGTTATTAATACAAAATTGTTTTGTAATCGTTCATTGTTTTCTACCATAGGCTCACTACTTATTGGGCGCACCACGTATATA
>NZ_JBGGWB010000034.1 GCF_041321155.1 Sphingomonas sp. IW22
TAATATTAGGTAACAAAAAAAGTTCTCGGAAAAATTAAAATTAAAATTACTTAATTTTAAAATACAATTTCTAATAATAATTTATATTGTATTTTTATTCGCGTTGTTTATCTAAGGTAATTCGTATATTTAATTATAGATAAATTTAAATTAGTAAACGACATTTTTATTCATAGATGAATAGTTTGCAAATTAGAACAATAATTTTCTATGAGTGGAAAAGAGGTTTCTCTGCTCAAGAATGCTTGAATAATATGAAGTCATCTTTAGGCGATGACATTGTAAGCCAGTCGACTGTGTATAAGTTTTTTAGAAATTTCGAAGATGGAAATTTCAGTTTGGAAGATGAAACACGTCATGGTCGTCCAAAAGTAATCGATGATGTAGTTTTATTGGAAACAATTAGAGGAAATCCAACAATTAGAACCGACGAATTATCGAAGTTATTCAACACAACAAGTCAAACAATTAGAAATTATTTGCATGATCTTGGCTATTCGTCAGTGTGGGATAAGTGGGTACCACATTCGCTTAGTGAGGTTGACAAAGAAAAAAGAGTGAATGTTTGTAAAGAACTGCTTCATATGCATCGAAAAGAAGATTTTTTTCCCAGGATGGTAACTGCTGATGAGAAATGGGTATATTATGAAAACCTACCTAGACGCAGGTCATGGAAAAAGTCAGATGAAGAACCGGTAACAGTAGCTAAACGTGGTTTGACTCATAAGAAGGTATTAATGTGTATTTTTTGGGATATTAGAGGAATTTTGTATAAAGAATTTCTGAAAAGTGGACAAACGCTTACTACAGAAGTATATATTCAACAATTACATAAAGTCAATTCGGTCATCAAAAAGACTTGGCCTTCACATCTAATTAGAAAAGGAATAATCTTCCTACAAGATAACGCCAAGCCACATACGTCAAATTTAACGAAACAGAAGCTTGACAAACTGCGTTGGACAGTTTTGAAACATGCCCCTTATTCTCCGGACAAAGCCCCTTCAGATTATTACCTATTTAGATGTTTGCAGAACAGTTTAGCTGGCACTAAATTCAAATCGAGTGATGAAACAATTTCACAAGTTCAATCTTTTCTAAGTTCCAAAGATCAGTATTTCTTTAAAGAAGGTATTTATAGGTTGTTGAAGCGTTGGGAGAAGATTGTGCAGAACAATGGTGCATATATTTTGGACTAAGTGGTTTTTGTCATATTCCTTGTAATACATGTAATATTTTCAATAAAACATTGAACTAACATTTAATTTTTCCGAGAACTTTTTTTGTTACCTAATAT
>NZ_JBGGWB010000035.1 GCF_041321155.1 Sphingomonas sp. IW22
ATATTAGGGTGTCCCAAAAGTTCGCGGTCACTTTTTGAAATTTTAATATTTAAAGGTAAATTGTTTAAATAGTCTAATAAATTAAACTTATTTAGTGTTATTTTGAAAATACATATAACAAGTAATATGCTATAACTAAAATATTTTCATTTAATAATTTTTTCTTATTATTACAGATTAATATGGAAGTTGATAAAAACTGTACTATTCGTATACTTTTACTCCATTATTGGAAAAAAGGCTTCAGTGCCAGATCTGCTGCAGTTGAAATATGCGAAGTTGAAGGAGACAAGCTTGTCAGTAAAACCACAGCTATCAAATGGTTTAGCAGATTCAATTCGGGCAATACGGATCTTAATGATGAGTCACGTTCTGGAAGACCCAGGACAGTTGATACCCAAGCCATTATGCATTCTGTTGATGAAAATCCATGTACCAGTGTTCGAAGACTTTCAGACGAAGTTCAAATTCCAAAATCTTCAGTACACCGCGAACTTCTGTCTCATGGTAAGAGAAATAGGAAATGCAAAGTTGTACCGCATGAGCTGACTCCCGAACAAGCGGAAAAACGTTTGCAAATCTGTGAACAACTCCTTCGCTATCCAAATGATGAACGATTTCTAAAAACCATCGTCACTTGCGATGAGAAATGGGTGTACTTCCGTAATCCTGACTTGCGAAATCAGTGGTTAAGCCCTAATCAGAGTCCTTTACCGGTTACCAAGCGCCAACGATTTGAAAACAAGGTTTTGTTGTGCGTTTGGTGGAATTACGAGGGCCCAATACACTTTGAATTGGTTCCAAATGGACGTACCATAACAGCCCAGTTGTATGTTGAGCAGCTGCAACGCATGTATGAAATCTTTGCGGCCAAATACCCAGCTCTAATCAACAGGAAACGTGCATTGTTACAGCAGGACAATGCTCGTCCACATGTTGCTTGCCAAACCAAAAATAAAATAATGGAACTAGAAGGGATTGAGGTAATGCCACATCCAGCATATAGTCCGGACCTTGCACCGTCGGATTATTACCTCTTTCGTTCCATGGCTCAGTACCTGCAAGGGAAATGTTTTCAGAATGTGGAAGAAGTGAGAACCGGTATCACTGACTTTTTTATATCAAAGCCCAAAGAGTGGTACATGAATGGTATAAAAGAATTAACTGGGAGATGGTTAAAGACGATTAAACACAACGGATTATATTTTCAAGACTGATTAATATTGTAAATGTCATAATAAATACTTGTTTAGATTTCATATTTTAGTGACCGCGAACTTTTGGGACACCCTAATA
>NZ_JBGGWB010000036.1 GCF_041321155.1 Sphingomonas sp. IW22
TACCAGGTTGAGTCAAAAGTTATTAGCGTTTTTATTCAAAACATTAAATTACAAGAACAACTAAAACAAAATCACAATCATTCCTCAAAGTACAATCCATCGCTTTGAGTTACTTGGAGCCACCTTTGAGCCAATAGTTCAATTCCATGACGGTACCAGTCTGGTGATTTTGAGGCAAAGAACTCCATCATGTCATTTTTCAACCCTTCCTCAGAAGTGAAACATCGCCCTTGAAGGAAATGTGCCAAAGAACGGAACAGGTGGAAATCAGAAGGAGCGAGGTCAGGACTATACGCTGGGTGAGGGAGGACTTCGAACCCCGACAGTTCTTGTAGCTTCTGTTGCACCTTTCGCGAAGTATGGGCTGGAGCATTATCATGTTGAAGCAGTACTCTTCCGCGATTTACCAATGCGGGGTATCGTTTGCTCATAACATCATGCACTCGCTTTAGCTGTTCGGCGTAAAGTGTGGCATCGATTGCTCGACCGTCTGGAACCAATTCCCAGTGTATAGGACCCTCAAAGTTCCACCATACGCATAACATTACTTTCTTCTCAAAGCGCTTGGTTTTAACAATTTGTTGAGCCGATTGACCAGATTGCAACCACTGCTTTCCACCCGTAGAATTACGGAAGAATATCCACTTTTCGTCCCCTGTGACAATTCGTTTCCAAAATCTAATGTCTTGTGGATTTGTGAGGAGTTTTCGGCAAACTTCAAGTCGATGTTTAGATTGTTTTTCTGTTAAAATGTGTGGAACTTGCAGAGGGTTTCTGCAAACAAAACCAAGATTGCGCAAATGACGATTTATTGTGCTTTGTGAAGGACCTAGTTCGTCCGACAGTCTACGTGTGCTTGTACATGGCTGTTGTTCTACCTTGGCTCGTAGTACCTCTTTATTTACCACTGATGGTCGACCTGGACGTTCGTTATCTTCTAGGCTGGTGACACCTTGCTTGAAGCGCTGGAACCACCATCGGGTTGTACTGTTTTTCACAAAATCCTTACCTTCTATATCACAGATGTCGCGAGTCGCAGCTGCTGCTGTAAGTCCTTTTTTCCAATAGTGCAACAATAAGACCCGTTTCGTCAATTTTTGATCACTCATTCTACATAGTAAAATTTTTAAATTAAAAATGGGAAAAAAAAATAATAATGCTAAACAGATTTACCTTTTCAATCGCTTCAAAATGATATGAAATATTGCGCCAAAAAATGTCGTAATAATGAAGCAGTAAAACAATTAATATCTCTTAATAAAACGCTAATAACTTTTGACTCAACCTGGTA
>NZ_JBGGWB010000037.1 GCF_041321155.1 Sphingomonas sp. IW22
ATATTAGGTTGGTGCAAAAGAAATTGCGGTTTTTATGATATTCAATAATTTTTATGATTTTGTTTAAATATATCATTTTGTAAATATTGATCAACATATCATTTGAAAGCTTAATTCTTGTTGCATCTAGTAATTTTGTTAAATTTGGTACAAATTAATTTTTAATGATTTATAGGCTCCAGAAATCATGACAAGTAAAATAGGTAACCGTCTGCTTTTTTTATACGAATTTAAAAACGGCCTTCGAGCTGCAGAGACAGCTCGCAAAATCAATGATGCATTTGGCTCAGGTACCACTAATGAACGCACAGTTCAATGGTGGTTTGCCAAATTCCGCAGCGGAGATGAAAGCCTGCAAGATGAGAAGCACGGAAGTCGACCAACAGCGCTGGATAATGACCAATTAAAAGCTGCAGTCGTACCGGACCCTCGTAAAACCACGCGTGAGCTTGCAGAAGACCTTCAAGTTGACCATACAACAGTAGTTCGCCATTTAAAAGAGATAGGCAAGGTCAAAAAATTAGAAAAATGGGTGCCGCATGAATTGAACGACATCCAAAAATATCAACGTTTTGAAATCTCATCTTCTCTTCTTTTGCGCAATAAAGTCGAACCATTTCTCGAACGTATTATAACATGCGACGAGAAATGGATAGTCTACGATAATAGGAAGCGATCTAGTCAGTGGTTAGATCGTACCGAAGCTCCACGGCACTTCCCTAAGCCGAAATTACACCAAAAAAAGGTCATGGTGACGGTTTGGTGGTCACGAGCGGGCTTGATCCACTTCAGCTTCCTCAAACAAAACGAAACAATTACGGCGGAGAAGTATGTACAGCAAATCGATGAAATGCACCATAAACTTCAATGTTTAAATCCGGCATTAGTCAACAGAAAAAAACCAATCCTTTTGCACGACAATGCAAGACCACACGTCTCGAAAATCACGGTGCAAAAATTGCACGGATTGGAATACGAAATTCTACCTCATCCCCCTTATTCGCCTGATCTGTCGCCTACTGACTATTACTTCTTCAAACATTTGAGCAATTTCCTTCTGGAAAAAAACTTCAAGAATCAGGGCGATGTCGAAACTGCCTTCGATGATTTCGTTGCCTCCAGGAAACCCGACTTTTATTTGAAAGGTATAAATAAACTTATTTCACAATGGGAAAAGTGTGTTGAATCGAATGGTTCGTATTTCAATTAATAAAATTTTGTTATGTGTGTGTCTTATCATTCTAAAGTTAAAAGTTAAAAACCGCAATTTCTTTTGCACCAACCTAATA
>NZ_JBGGWB010000038.1 GCF_041321155.1 Sphingomonas sp. IW22
ATATCAGGTGTCCAATAAAGTTATTGCCGTTTTTTATAAAACAAAGTAAAAGTCTATATTTTTTATTTTACATATATTTATTCATCAAAATAATGTCCATCACATTGTATCACTTTGTCCCAACGGTTTTGCAACTTGGTAATGCCATCTTTATAGAATTCCACAGGTTTACTGCTGAAGAAAGTGGACACTTCCGATTTTAGTTCCGTTTCATTTTTGAACGTCATTTTCTTTAGAGCATTATCAAGATGGAAAAACAAATGGAAATCTGTTGGCGAGAGATCTGGTGAATATGGTGGATGGCACATGATCTCCCAACCAAGTTGCGTTATCTTGTTAATAGTTTGTCTTGCCACATGCGGTCGTGCATTGTCCTGAAGAAAAAGAACCTTCTTTCTGTTTACTATTGCCGGCTGTTTTTCCAATAATTTTTCATGTACTCTTTCTAATTGATCGCAATAGATGTTTGAGTTAATGGTTTCTTTCATTTTTAGATACTCGTGATGAATGATTCCTCCACAAGTCCACCAAACACACAGTAAGATCTTTTTACTGAATAGTCCAGCCTTTGGAACTTGTGGCAAGGCATCCGTGGGAGATAACCAATGATGTCTTCTCTTTGGATTAGTATACATTAACCACTTTTCGTCGCAAGTCAATATTCGATCGAAGAAAGGCTCTATTTTCAGCCTACTGATATGAGAATAACACATTGTTAGTCGTTGTAATCTGTTCTCGGATGTTAAAGCATGTGGAACCCATTTGCTTATTTTCCATCTCTTTCCGATCTGATGTAAATGCTTTCTTATTGTTTCCTGATTGGTATTAAATGTCAATCCAAGTTCTTGACATGTCAGACTAGAATCTGACTCAATTGCCTTCTTCAATTCGTCATTACTTATGGAATCTGGTCTCCCAGATCTGGGTTCATCCTCCAGAGTCTCATCACCCGATCTAAACTTTTGGAACCAATTACGAGCATTTCGTTCCTTTACTGAGTCTTCTCCAAATGCTAAACAGATTTTTCTACATGCTTCTGAGGCATTAGATCCAAGCTTAAATTCATATAGTAAACAGGAACGAATTATTACTTTTCTGTCGACCATTTTAACTATTAAAATTTATTAAAAAGTCAATTATAATATTTTAAATATAAACTAACATAATTGATTTAAAGTAATAAAGTTAAACAAATTGTTTAAGTACAGTAAAAATTAATAAATTATTTGATGAAAAATAAATTACAAAATCGGCAATAACTTTATTGGACACCTGATATATT
>NZ_JBGGWB010000039.1 GCF_041321155.1 Sphingomonas sp. IW22
ATATTAGGGGTACCGGAAAGAAACCGCGTTTTTTTATATACAAATTGTTATCATAATTTACGCTTTGTTAAAATATATCAATATATTAAATATGTAGTATAATAATTTGAAATAGATTTAATTATCATTATAATATAAAATAAAACTTATTTTAGTTCTGTTCAATCAATGGGTGAATATATTCCAGATTCAAGTCATATCAGACATTGTCTTCTTATGGAATATAATAAAAAATGTAATGCAACTGAAGCCCATAGAAACATATGTGATATCTATGGAGATGTAATAAGTATCCGTCAGTGCCAGGAGTGGTTCTCTCGATTCCGATCGGGAGATTTCAGTCTTCAGGATAAGCCAAAATCTGGACGACCATCAGCGTTGGACAACAATGAATTGAGAGCTGTGGTCGAATTAAACCCCCGTCAAACAATCGAAGATATGGCTCAGACTTTTGGATGTAGTTGGTCTACCATTCAGGAACATCTATTAGCCATTGGAAAGCACTATAGAGTTGGGAAATGGGTTCCACATAAATTATCTGAAGAAAACAAACAAATGAGAATTTCGACCTGCCAATCATTACTTATTAAACATGAAAAGGAACAGTTTCTCCGAAGCCTGGTTACTGGTGATGAAAAGTGGATACTTTTCGAAAATCCTGCTTGTAGAAAACAATATCTGTCTCGCGGACAAAAGCCACTAACGACAGCAAGATCTTCGCTTCATCCGAAAAAAGCACTTCTCTGTGTATGGTGGGACCAGATTGGGATAATTCATTTTGAATTACTAAAAATGGGTCAGACCGTGACTGCGGAGATCTATTGTCAACAATTGGAACGCTTACATGAAGCATTGATAGCCAAACGTCCGGCAATGGTCAACAGAAGAGGGATTATCCTCCAACAGGATAACGCTCGTCCGCACACCGCAAAAGTAACGCAACTGAAAATCAAGAGTTTCGGTTGGGACATCCTCTCCCATCCTCCATATAGTCCCGATATTGCTCCTTCGGACTATCATTTGTTTAGGTCCCTCCAACACTTCCTTGCTGGAAAATGCTTTGATGATAATGATGCTGTCAAAAATGCCCTATTGGAATATTTCGACTCAAAAAAGCCTTCCTTTTATCAGGAAGGTATTGAAAATTTGGTGCAAAGATGGACTGATGTCATCAACAATGATGGCGATTATATTGATAAATAAATGTATTTTACTGTTCCGTTATAAAAGTTTTAGTTTTTGATAAAAAAACGCGGTTTCTTTCCGGTACCCCTAATATAT
>NZ_JBGGWB010000040.1 GCF_041321155.1 Sphingomonas sp. IW22
TAATAATTTTTAATAACTTTATTTTTTAATAATTTCAAGCAAGTACATGAAAGTAGAATGATTCCAAAGATCCATTCCAAAATCCTAGGTGCGCCTAGGTCGAAATTTATTTTGTAAACAAGTAACATTGGAAAATTAATACAAAAATTTAAAAAGTCGCTGATCTTAAAGATCATATGCAGAACCCCCCTTAACTCCACATGCTCTCCCGAGGCCCGTCTCTCACCCTCGCGTTTCCGAAGAATTTATCGCTTCTAGCTTCATAGCTATGATCAAAAGTGTAAGAACTGTTCTTCTCAGTTTAATCTCTGGGATAAAGCACATTGTGCTTACTATCGAGATTAAATTGATTTTTGAAACATGACAGATGTTAACACGTTCACGTAACTCCGTCACAGTTGACCTTGCATTGCATTACAGCTTGGTCGGCTAGTTTTAATGAAATCAATCTTCTTCCTCTTCAGTAAGCATGGCGTAGCCCAACTCCGCTAACAGAGATTAATCTTTCACTCAACTCTTTCTATAAGTGAAATTACAACTGAGAAGAACAGTTAAATATAAATATCTTAACTCTTTTTACAATTGTCTTCATCGCTTTGACTTTCAATCTAACATATCATCTGTAAATATTACACAAACCCTAACCCGATTCTGGGGTTGTATTTTCTAACCCTAATTTAGGGTTAGATGTAATATTAAATAAAAATATTTTTGATTATAGTCTTAATATTTATAAATTGTTTTTAATCAAAAAGTCAACGACACTGCGTATTCCCAATCGGTCACCCATATAAGTACTAACGCAGCCTTACAGTGCTTGACTGCGGAGATCAGACGAGTTCCGGTATACCCACTATAGTATGGCCGTTGACAATAGAATGGTTTCCAAATTTCTTAAAGGCGATATACGTAACATTACAATGCACGATGTTTGAAGACCTAACAAAATCGTTGCCGTTCAACAGTGTGCAAAGCGCTTTATAAAAAAGATGTTGTATTCTTTGCGGAAATTGGTTCTTCGCAAAGTACCTTCAACAAAAAGTCTAGGTTTGATTATTATTAAAATTATTCATGAATTATTATATGAATTTAAACAAAAATTAACAATTAATTTACAATAAATTGTTTTAATAATAATAATTTTTAATAACTTTATTTTTTAATAATTTCAAGCAAGTACATGAAAGTAGAATGATTCCAAAGATCCATTCCAAAATCCTAGGTGCGCCTAGGTCGAAATTTATTTT
>NZ_JBGGWB010000041.1 GCF_041321155.1 Sphingomonas sp. IW22
TTGCTCTCTCCAAAGTATTAATTTGTTTTTGCTTTTAAATTAAAATTTGACTATATGTTTCCATTTTAATGTAGGATGTCGTGTCGTGATATACGTCAAATTTATTTTTATGAGTTCCGTCTCGGTACAAAAGCAGCTGAAACTGCTCGAAAAATTAATGAAGTTTGGGGCCATGGTACAGTAAATCAGTCAACAGTACGGCGTTGGTATCAAAAGTTCCGCAATGGAGATTTATCCCTTGAAGAAGAGGAACGAATTGGCCGTCCTTCCAAACTTGATAACAAGGAATTAAAGGCTCTAGTGGAAAAGGATACTCGAACCACAATTAGAAAACTTGCCACAAATCTAGATGTCAGTATTGGAACCGTGTGCAGTCATATGAAGCAAATAGGTAAGAAAAAGAAGCTCGAGACGCTCGTGCCACATGAGCTAACGATAAAAAACAAAATGCAGCGCTTTGACATATGCTCAGAACACATTTTCAGGATGAAAAATGAACCATTTCTTCATCGACTTATAACTTGTGATGAAAAATGGTTGCTGTACAACAATAATAAACGTTCAGCACAGTGGTTAGACATCCATGAATCTCCTAAGTCTTTCCCAAAACCGAGTCAACACGAAAAAAAGGTAATGGTTACGGTATGGTGGTGTTCAAAAGGAGTGATTCATTATGATTTCCTGGAAAAGGGAGAAATGATAACAGCAGAGAAATACTGCCAAGAGATTGATGTTATGCAAGAAAAGTTGAAAAAAATGTACCCAGCATTGATCAATAGGAAAGGCCCAATTCTATTGCATGACAACGCCCGTCCACACATAGCAAAGCAAACCATGGATAAACTGAAGAGTCTAAATTATGAAATTATGAAACACCCACCGTACTCACCTGATCTTTCGCCAACTGATTTCCATTTATTCAAACATTTACAAAATTATTTGAATGGAAAAAGATTTGAGAACGAAGGGGTGTTAAAAAAGGAATTTGAGCAGTTCCTTGCCTCTAGGTCTACCGAATTTTATCGCATAGGTATGGAAAATCTACCAATTCGTTGGCAGAAGTGTGTAAACGCTAATGGTTTTTATTTTAATTAATAAACCTTTTATTTCTGTTGACTTATGATGTTTTAAAATTAAGGTTCAAAAACGTGCAAAACTTTCTGAACAACCTAATATAT
>NZ_JBGGWB010000042.1 GCF_041321155.1 Sphingomonas sp. IW22
AAAAAAAAAATTTCCGGTGAGGCGGATTTGAACCACCGACCTAAGGATCTCTGCCACCACTACAGTCCTCCGCTCTACCAACTGAGCTATCACCGGGATATGTCATTCCATATTTTCATACCTTTTAATGAAATATGGACCATTTCTGCTAAAATCTTTCAAACTACTTAGAAAGATGATTCTCGTTATATGTTTTACTATGGAAAATGTAAAACTTTACATGACTCGATAATGTTGGCAAAAATTCCGGTGAGGCGGATTTGAACCACCGACCTAAGGATCTCTGCTACCACTACAGTCCTCCGCTCTACCAACTGAGCTATCACCGGCATGTTGGAATTTATATTTCCACACTCATCAATCACTTTGGGTATATTTATCAAAATCCACATCTTCTCAAGACTACTAATAGAAATGTTAGTATGGCACTACATGATCCTACCATATTTTTTTAAATTTAAATTTATTTACCACATCAATATTACTGATTAATTATCAAGTAATATCTTTCCATTATTTGTTTCATCAATGATGAACGTGCTTTGCAGTTAGAGAAAGTAATCTGTAATTGAAAATTAACTTGTTTAAATGGAGCTAAAGTGTATTTAAGTTTACCAACACACGGTTATTAGAGATTTATCTCTCAAGAAATGCAAAATAAACTTTTCATTTAAAGCGCCAACAAATCAGTTTATGTGTAACCGAGTAAATTTTTCTCTGAACTAATTTTGATCTTTCAAATTTTTTTGAAGGTTCAAAAGATATGATGATACATGTTGCGCATCTTTTGCGACAAGGGATTAAATTCTCTTAAACATACTGATATGTAGTTCCTCAATTCAATGAAATGAAAAAAACAATATTCTCTGACTTTTTTAAAACTTGTACATCATCATATCTTGTGTTATTTGAAAACCATTAAACATTACAATAAACTTCAACTTTTGAAATATGTATCAATCATATGTTTTATTCTTTGAAAACATTGATTCTATAAACATATTAACGTGATGAATGTAAGAAAAAAAAAATTTCCGGTGAGGCGGATTTGAACCACCGACCTAAGGATCTCTGCCACCACTACAGTCCTC
>NZ_JBGGWB010000043.1 GCF_041321155.1 Sphingomonas sp. IW22
CTTCGGTCCAATTCATCCCATAGTAACTCAATGGGATTAAGGTCAGGTGATTGAGGGGGCCAGATCATTATTTTTATGATATTTTTCTTTTCCATCTTTTTCAAATAATCCTGACATAGTTTGGCTTTATGTTTGGGATCATTGTCCTGTTGAAAAGTAAAATTTTTGCCGATAATTCTTAGTCCAGAAGGAATGGCGTTACTTTGTAGTATATTTTTATAGCCTTCTTTGAATAGTTTCCCATCAATTTTGATTAGATCTCCTAATGATGGACCACCAAAACAACCCCAAATCATAACAGATCCTCCTCCGTGCTTCATAGTTGGGATTATGCACTGATCTGAGAACCTCTCACCAGTAGACCTGCGAACAAATACACGCCTTCTTGATCCAAAAACTTCAAACTTCGATTCATCCGACCAAAGTACCTGACACCAGTCTTCGGATGACCAGTTTTGGTGTTCCCTGGCCCATTCTAATCTTATCTTCTTATTTTTAGGCCGAAGTAATGGTTTCCTAGCGGCAATTCTTCCAAATAGACCAGCCTTATGAAGCCGGTCTTTTACCGTTGTTACGCTAATACCTCTTTCTCGGACATGGTTTATGTGAGAGGCAATTTCTGGTGCCGTTAGACGTCTATTACGCTTGCTCGTGATTATAATTCTACGGTCTTCTGTATCAGTAGTTTTTCTTGGTCGTCCAGCTCTTTCTTTGTTCTTAATAATGCCGGTATCATTGTATTTCTTTATTATAGCGCTGACTGTTGTATGCCATAAATTTAAATTTCTGCCAATTTGACGAGCACTGATATTCATTTTATGTTGGGAAATAATCATACACCTTTTCTCCAGCAAAATCTCATTAGTTTTAACCATACCCTAAATTTTTTTATATATTAAAATTATTAACCAACATTAAAATTATTAAAAAAATCTTACTTATTTTAAAATTCCAACTTAGACAAAAACCAAAAATGAACTATTTAAAAAATTGGCTTTTTAACTAAGTTATATTAACAGTAATTTAAAAATA